>CAYZLH010000134.1:0-7113 GCA_964478795.1 uncultured Bdellovibrionales bacterium
CGCGGAACCGCACGCGGGATGGTAACGGTAATTTTGGTGGCGAGCTTGCGCAGTTTTTCTTCGGTGAATAAGCGCAACACCAATTCTAAACCCGGATCGGCTTGCTCGGCGGAAATTCCTTGAGTGGCTAAAAATCCCTTCAAATAGGCCGTGGCGGGATAGGGTGTGTTCACCTGCACCATCGGCGCTACTACGAGAAGGATTTTTTGGTTGGCGCTCATTTGTTTTCTATTATCCTGTAGAACTAGGCGGCTTGCCAGTAATGGCCGTCGCTAAAAAATTCGCCTGTCATCCCTACCTGGTATTTGGCAAGTTTTCAATTTTCCAGAATTTTACTGGGTGGTGGGACTCAGTCTACGGCTGAAAAGCGAGGGCTCGCTTGGCCCAGGCCGATTCGAAGGCCTCTTTGCTGGGTCGATTGATCTCGGGGATCAAACCTTTTTGCAAAGTTTTTCCCGCGCGGGCGGGGAGCGCATCCGCCAAGCGCGGAAATCCTTCCTGCATGCCCTTCAGCGCGCGGGCATACCCATAGAGCGGCACCTTCGGTGAGCTGAGTTTTAAAAAACCTTCGAGCAAGGCTTCCGCCACTTCCTTTTTTTCATTTTCAGTTAGCTTTTCACTGGTGGCAATTTGGCGTCCCCAATCGTCGAAAAATGGGCCGATGGGTAAAAGTAATTCCCAGCCACGGCGCAAGCACTTGGGTTTTCGTAAGGGATAGTGGCGATGATTTTCACTGGCCATAAAGGCTTTGTTTAAGGCACCGGCGGCGAGCAGGTGTTGTTGGAGCTCTCCATAACCAGACTTTTTTTCGTGGCCCAATTTGTAGGCGAGTAAGCGCAAGGGATCGTCGCTGGGCAACTCCCACTGATCAATGACTCGATCGAGATCGCCTAAATTGTGGGCGATGATGGTGCAGGTTTTTAACAGCGGAATTCCCGCTTTTTCTTTTTGCCAATACTGATAGAGGCGAGCCTGCAGCTTTGTTTCCGCCAAAATCGCATCCATCAATACTTTTGCCGAAGCGGGATTTTTCTTTTTTTGGGTGGCGTAGGCGCCCACGGCCACGGAAAACCATTCGCCCTGGTGCCCACAGGAATATTCGCCGAACTCGCCCTCTTGATAGCGCGCCGTAACGGGGCGAAAATTCCATTGGAGCGAGTGTATGACCAGATCGGCCATGGCATCGGTGATTTCATTAGCCAAGGGTTGATCCCATAAATTTTTGCGAATTTGATTGTCTACATCGGTGGGCACATAGGTAGCCACGGTAGAGTAGTGAGCGGATAAGCAGAGCTCATAGTATTCAAAATGGGAGAGTTTGCTGATTTTTTCCCGACGAACCACGTCGAGATAGGGGGCTTGCGGCTGGGATTCGGTAAAAATAAAAGGAGCCGTATTCTTGATGTGAGAATAGAGCGTTACCGGATCAATTCCCCGAATGGATCCATGGGCGGGTTCCACAAAACTCTCTCCTTTATGAAATTTCGCGTAAAGTTAGCGCGAATCGCGCACCGTTTTTTCCACCAAATCGGCGAGGCTTTCCGCATCTTCGGGTTTGGCCTGATAGATCCATTTTCCCTCAGGATATAGTACCACCGAAATTCCTTTTTCACAGGGACCAAGGCAGCCGGAATTATTGATGCGATAGGAACCTTTGGGTAAATTTTTGGCCTGACAAAGCGCCTTCACTTGATCCTTTAGTCCTTGAGAGCCTTTGCGTGCGCAGCTCTCTTTGCCATCGGGACCACGGTCATTTACGCAGATAAAGAGATGGGCTTTCATGTCACTCATGGGATGGGATCTCCAATTATTTGGAAGCAGAAATTCAAAATTACGCTTAGTCTCAAGCCCGTTTTTTCTCAGAATAGAGCATCCAAATCAAGAGCAATAATCCAGGAATAGCCGCAAAGGTACAAAATAGGAAAAAGGAGTTGTAGCCCATGCGCTCCACCATGATGCCGGTGGGGGCCGTGAGAAACACCCGAGGCACGCCCATGATACTGGTGAGGAGAGCATATTGATAGGCGGTGAACCTTTTGTTGGTTTGCGTGGCCATATAAGCGGCGAAGGCCGCTGTGCCCATGGAGCCCGTGAGGTCTTCGAAAGCGATCACAGCTCCTAAAGCGATAAAACTCTTTTCAATTTGGGTAAGGATGGCGTAGCCCAAGGTGGAGAGCGCTTGTAAAACTCCGCAAATGAGCAGGGCGCGATTGATTCCCACTTTTAGGATGAGGGCTGCACCAATAAATCCGCCACCGATGGCGATGGCCAAGCCAAACATTTTGGCCACATATCCAATTTCTTCGTTGGTAAATCCGAGCTCCTTATAGAGTGGAGTGGCCATGGCACCAGCCATGGTGTCACCTACTTTGTAGAGTAGAATGAAGGATAAAATTCCGAACGCCCAAAGAAATCCCTTGCGGCTAAAAAACTCCTGTAAAGGCAGCCAAACCGTTTCCCGCAGCGTTTTCGGGGGGGCAAATTCCATTTTGGGCTCATCCCCAAACAGCGTGGCTAGGATGCCCACACTCATCAAGGCGCCCATCAAGAGGTAAACTCCGGGCCACGATATCTTATCGGCTAAGACGAAGGCTAAACCACCGCTCACGAGCATGGCGATTCGATAGCCGGTGATATAGACAGTGGAACCGAAGCCGAGCTCTTCATCTTTTAAGCTCTCTCGGCGGTAAGCATCGATCACGATGTCTTGGGAGGCACTCAAAAAGGCCACCAAAATACAGGCGCCCATTAAGGCGAAGGAAATATTACTTTCGGGCATTTTCGGAGAGCACCAAGCCAAGAAGTCTACCAAAAATTGGGGGAGACGTTCCGACAAAGGTATTCCACCACTGGGCGGAGTGAGGGCCAATAATACGATGGCACCGGCTAAGGCAATTTGTAAGACCAGGAGCCAGCCCCGCCGGCGACCTAAAAATGGCAGAGTGAAGCGATCGAAGGCCGAGGCCCATAGGAATTTAAGCGTATAGGCTAAGCTCAAGACCGAAAAGATTCCAATGATCGAAACTCCAATGTTGGCATCGGTTAGCCAGCCTTGCAGAGTTTTAAAGGTGAGTAGCAAGGGTAAACCCGATGAGAACCCGAGCAGCAAATTGATCAACATGGTTTTTTGGGCCAGTATCTTTAAAATATTCATAAAAAAATTGTACCCACCATTTTTCTCTGAAGGAAAGCAATATCTTGGGGGCCCCTAAAGCGAAACTTTAGGTTTGGGAAGGTGGAGCCGTGGGTGGGTTGTTAAAAGTTTGCCGCAGAAACTTCGTGTGAATTAGCTCGTGCAAGAAGTTGCGAGAATCCTTTGTTTGCCACAACGAGAATACTAGTGACACACTATTTATTATGATGATTACTCTTCTTTCGCTCTGGTGGGCAACGGTGGTTTTTTCGGCAGAATGGAAGTCTTCTTTCGGCATTGAGATGGAAGCAGAAGGTCTAGTATGGACCGAAGGGCTGGTAGCCCCGGACAACACTCGAGTGCGAGGAATTTATACCGTCAAAACGCCGAGCACGATTCGGCGTGGGCGTACCTTGCGGATACGCGCCAATCCCATCGTGCAGTGGGATCCGGAAAATTCGTCGAAACAAGAGCGCCTTTTTTGGGATTTTCCCGAAGGGTTTGTGCAATGGAGCAATCTCCCGTGGACCCTTCAGCTCGGGATGAATACCTTCACCTGGGGTGATACGGATGTATTTAACCCGCTCGATGTAGTCAATCCGCGCCGATTTTATGATCCTTTCCGGTCCGAGAAGTTGGGCACTCCGGCGGTGGTGATTAAGCGCGATTTCGAGAATTTTTTTGTCGAAGGCGTATATATTCCCGTGCAAACGAAAGCGAAACTACCAGGGGAGTCTAGTCGGTGGTTGCCGCGGGATGTGTTTCGGCTAAAAACGTTCGGTGGCCAGGGCGAAACTCGGCTCTTGTTGCCGGAGAATATGAAGTATCGATTTTTACCCGACTTAGAAATCGACAATGCGCTTAAAAATAATTTTGCGTTGCGGATGAAGTTTCGCTTTTCCGGTTTTGATTGGACATTGATGGGATACCAGGGTGCGGCGGGTACACCTGATGTGCGACCGGCGGAGGTAACGGCTACGCCAGTGGCGGCTACTGCTGGTTTTACTACGGCTACTTTTCGTTTGGATCCCGATGTGGGTTTGCAAGCGGCCTACTATCCCGTTCGTGTGACGGGTACCAGTTTCACCTGGGTATTAGGAAACTTCCTCGTGAAGGGGGCGGGCGCTTACACCCACGTAAAAAATCGGCGGTTCGATTTGCCGTCGCGGATTTGGGAAAATGCTTTGGCCATCGAGCGGACATTTGGGGTGGGCAAAGGTAGTTTGACGGCGCTGGCCCAG
This sequence comes from uncultured Bdellovibrionales bacterium, assembly GCA_964478795.1. Lineage (GTDB taxonomy): Bacteria > Bdellovibrionota > UBA1018 > CAIPTA01 > CAIPTA01 > JAKFYM01. Next base: position 4,375 of record CAYZLH010000134.1, read on the forward strand.
GGAACCTATGTCAATCGGGCGAGTAACGTGGCTGACACCACCAGTATTTCGCTGGCGAGAATGTTCGATGAGGCAGTGATGGGGGCCTTGAGGTGGGCACCCAATGAAGTATTTACGGCCACTGGATCGTATTTACGCGATATGAAATTTGCAGGAAGTATGTGGCACTTCGATTCCAGCTATAAAATTCGCGATGGTTGGCGCGCGAAAATTTCGGCGGACTTGTTGGATGGTCCCACGGAAACTCCGCTGGGGACCTATCGCCGAAATGATCGCGTAACACTTTCGTTATTGGCACAGTACTAAAACCTTACCTTTTCGCATTAAAGTCAACGCGTAGGTTTGATCCTTCGAGATTCATTCGCTCTGGCACTAAACGGAGGGATTTACCCACGATGAACGCTGGAAAATCCAATGTCATCCCATCGGTGTTCAGGCCTTCACGTACAGCATCGGAGATAGTTTCAATGGCGATTCTTTCCGTGGGGCGGTAATTTTTGATGTAACTTTTGGCCCAGCCATAACTCACCGGATTTTCGTTAGCTTTCAAACGGAAATCGATCTTGCCGTCTTTCATTAACTTTAGTTTGGTCGGACCACTCACTAACGTTTTGAATTCCACCATAGGACGGTACTTGCCATTCATGGGGGCAAACATCCGCACGGCCAGGGGCAGGGTGAGATCACCTTGGATCATATTACCAGCAGCGGCCACTTCATTCTCAAAAGCGGGCGGCCCCATCGGCAAAAATTGAAAGGCGAAGGTGGTATTGGTAGGGAAGCGCTGCAATTCTGGGAAAGCCCAAAATTGCTTCCAGCGGCTTTGCATGAATTCTTGAAAAGCGGGAATTTCATAGGACCGTAAGGAATATTCTAATTTCCCAGCGAAATATTCTCCCATCATTAATGCCCGTACCGCAGCGAAGGGAAGGAGTAACTGGGGCACTGCCTCTTCGCGGGTCATGGCACTAGGCAAAGTGCGGGCCTTCATTGAATAGGAGTTTTCAATAATTTGTCCGGGCGCCACATAGGGATATTCGAAACGAATTTCGCCGGCGAGCAAGAGCCCCGCAGTATTCTCCACGGCGGATTCTGGTTCATAGTAAATATTTACATAGTCCTTGCCTGAGGGAAGTTGTCTATTGCTGAGGAGTAGGAGGCTGGCGTCTTGACTCCATTTGGCGAAATTATTGGAGATCGCTTCGCGAACTTCAGCGTCGAAATTCTGAAAACTCGAGAGCGCTTTCAACGCTTCTTCCCGGACGATGGTATCGAGTCCTTCGATTCCCGAACACTGCAAATTCTCTACTGTCCAAGCTCCTGCCGACCACTCGGCCTGATATTCGGGCATGGCTAGTTTCACTTGGTTGTCTTTGACTTCCGCGCTCACTTTGGCGCGCACTTTGGTGGAGCCTTGGGGCAGTGAAAGGACTACATTATGGCAGTCGGCTTGGATGGGAATACGGATGGTGATGCCATCGATTACCCGAATAATGGTTTGGGTGGCCGAGATGTGATTCACGTATAGACGACCGCCGAGATTTGAAGATTCCAGCAGCCATTCGCGGGCGCGGTCATCCACTCGCTTAGGAAGAGGGAAAGAGTAATTGAGCTCGGCGCGGATTCCGGAAATCCGAATGGGGATGCCCTGGGGGGCGATCACCATATCCGGTATCGGTAGATTTTGCTGTCCTTGGAGGCTTTGCCAGAAATCTTCGACGATGCGGTCGAAGAGGGACTCGCTGAGCTGCAGTTGAAAGTCACTGCGAATCACCCAGGCGGCCTGGGCGGTGGACATGCAAAATGTCAGAAGAAAAAAGAAGAAAAGCCTCATAGAAAATCTCCCGCGAACGAAAAGTGTACTAGCCCAATTTTTCCGTAATCACCGTTTACCAGGTAACAATAACTGATTGACGTGCTTGGTTATTAAATGTTAACATTTATTAACTTTTGTACAAGGGAAAAAGGGGTTTTCTTTTGTTTTTTGGAAAGGGCTTCGCCAATGGCACCGCAGGGGAACGAGCAAATATCTGAAAAGATTAAGTTTTTTTTGAAGAATGCCAAGCGGTTTGCCACCCTCGTGATTCTCGGGTTTCTGGGATTGGGGGCCGTCTCTGCCTTGTCCTTACACAAGTTACGCACAGAATACTCCATGAAACAGTTTTTGCCCCTCAAGCACCCCTTGATTCTGGCAGACGATAAAAACAAGGCGCGGTTTCAACTGCCGGAGCTAGAGCCATTTTTCGCCTTGGTCACGGTGACTGAGGGAGATTGGCTGCAAAAGCCTCAGGCCGATCGATTACAAAAAATCACTGAAGAGTTTCGCGCCATCGAGGGAGTTAGCTTTGCCGTCAGCATAGCCACCGTGGAAGGAGCCTCGTCTTCCCATGAAGGTCTCACTGTGGGGCGCCTGCTGGACTTAACTCCCGAAGAGAAATGGCGTGAGCGAATTTTGCAAGATCCAATCCTGACTCCGCAGTTAGTGACTCCCGATGCTAAAACGGCTGTTATTGCCATTGGGTTACACGACATTCCCACCGAAAAATCCAAAGTCATCCAAGGCACCGTGCGCCAGCGCTTGAACCAAGAGTTTGGTGAGGCGCAGGTGAAGCTTGGCGGTATTCCTGCCGTGCAGGTGGAGATCAGTAAAATTCTGGGGCAAGAATTGGGTAACTTTCTGTTGCTCTCCCTGCTCTGTAGTTTAGGGACCTTACTTTTGTTTTTCCGCTCTATTTCCAG
>CAYZLH010000135.1:0-7080 GCA_964478795.1 uncultured Bdellovibrionales bacterium
TCAGGTCACCCCTAGCTCCGCCTCTAGCGCCGCCTCTAGCGCCGTAAATTTATCTAGAATTTTCACAATTTCACTTTGTATTTCAAGCGGAGGGACGGGCACGCGATAGGCCCTAATCATTTGAAGATTTAAACCTCCGCGAGCTCCATCACCAGCTGAGACAGTTCGTAGTTTTTGGTACTGAGTCGAAAGGAAGTAGTAAAGGAAATCACTATTCACTTCTTCATTTGGAATGATCGAACAAAGAGATTGATTCGTGCAAAGCTCAATCCTAGTTCTTGCAACTAGGCCCCTTGTCTTTCCCTGGCCGGCTAACGCAACTACAACAGCATTGGGAGGAACCATTTTTGTGCTACAAGAATCATAGGCAGCCTGGGTAATTTTTTTCTCTGTGTCATAAATGATCTTCTTATTTACCTCGCCTGAGCTCATCCAAGGAATCGTTCCATTCGTCCAATAAGCAGAAATAGTAGAAGAAGGTGTTGCACCTGCATAACATTCAGCAATCTCTCCTATCGGTTTATAGGGGATGCCCATTGGGCAAAGGTCGTTTAACATTCTGTTAAATTTGCTCATTTTTAACGCCCCTCAAGATCGGCGACTATATCAGAAATTTCAGCACGCAATTTACTTTGTTTAGCCACAATTTCTATAATTTGGGCATTTAGTTTCTTAATATCCACGACTTCACGATCATCTTTCTGGATAACAAAAGTACTGATGCTTAAGTTATATTCTTTTTCTGCGATATCTCTGTTCTCTACGAGCTTCGAGAAATGCTCGACCTCATTGCGCTCAACATAACAGTCAAAAATTTCTCTTATATGGTCACCGCTTAGCTTGTTTTTGGCACTGCCTCTTACAAATTTTGCGGACGCATCAATAAAAAGAACCTTTGTATCTTTTTTATTTTTCTTCATCACCAGAATGCAAGTCGCTATGGGTGTTCCGAAAAATAAATCGGAGGGAAGCTGAATAACAGTATCGATAAAATTGTTATCAACCAGATACTGTCGAATTTTTTGCTCTGCTCCTGCTCGATACAATACGCCAGGGAAGGATACGATTGCCGCAGTTCCATTAGTTGCAAGCCAGGAAAGCGAGTGCATGACGAACGCGAGATCGGCCTTTGATTTGGGGGCAAGGATTCCCGCGGGGGTAAAACGCGGGTCATCAATTAATATAGGATTCTCGTCTCCATCCCATTTGATCGAGTACGGCGGATTGGAAACTATGGCCTCAAATGGCTCGTCATCCATATGCGACGGTTCCGTCAGCGTGTCGCCGTGAGAGATATTAAATTGGGAATAGTTAATATCGTGAAGAAACATATTGATTCGACAAAGGTTGTAGGTCGTGATGTTAATTTCCTGACCAAAGAAACCATTTCTCACGTTTTCTTTTCCAAGAACCTTTGCGAATTGTAGAAGCAGCGAACCCGAACCACAGGCAGGGTCATAGACTTTATTAACTTCTTTTTTTCCAGCCACAGCAATCCGCGCTAGAAGCTCAGAAACCTCTTGAGGGGTAAAAAACTCTCCACCAGATTTCCCGGCGTTCGCCGCATACATATTCATTAAGAATTCGTAAGCATCACCAAATACATCGATAGTATTTTTCTCATAGTCTCCGAGCTTTAATGTTCCTATTGAGTTCATTAGCTTGGTCAGAAGCTCATTGCGCTTCTTAACGGTCGCGCCAAGCTTATTGCTATTTAAATCAAAGTCATCAAATAGACCCTTAAGGTCCTCTTCGCTTTCTGTGCCCTTTGCAGATGCTTCGATACTGTGAAAAATCTTTTCAAGAGTTTCGTTTAGATTGGAATCTTCAGATGCATTTTTTCTGACGTTCTCGAAGAGTTCCGAAGGTAGGATGAAGAAACCTTTTTCTTCTACAATTTCCTTCTTCGCTTGTTTGGCAGTGCTGTCTTTTAAATTAAGATAATTAAATGCCTTTTCACCTGCTTCACGTTGCTTTTCATTGATGTAAATCGTGAGGTTTTCGGAAATGAATCTGTAGAAAAGCATCCCAAGCACATATTGCTTAAAATCCCAGCCATCGACACTTCCTCGGAGATCGTTAGCAATTTTCCAAATTGTGGCGTGAAGCTCGGCACGCTCTTGTTCTTTTTTATTGTTCATTTAACTTTTCCTTTATCTCGCGCGAAGCCTCACTGGCGCCTCCAGACTTCACCCACAGATTCACCTCAGAAATTTGGAACTTCCAAAGCTTGCCGACTCGATGAGCTGGGATTTTTTCTTTTTCGAGCCAGCGGTAAACGGTCTCTTTTGAGATGCCTAAATGTTTGGCGATCTCGTCGACAGAAAGCCAAGGCTCAGGCGCATGCAGTGCTTGATTGTTTTGCATGCGTATAATAGTGAAGTAAAATCAATGACAAAGAAAGACTAAATAATACGAGACAATCGACTGCGCCCTTACACGGTTCCGTGAGTCGCGCAGCGAAAACCTTCTTTTTGCTTCAGCAGAGACCTCTTGGAAAAAATCCAACTCGCCCCTCCGCACTCACCGCGATCTTCTTAAAAATCGTACGTACCAGATACTGCCGATCCGTAAAGCAAAGCTTCTCAAGCCGCCCATCGAATTCTTTAGCCAGCTCCGCGTAATTCACCTCATCCATTTCATTCACCCTTGCCTCAAGATATCGTCGGGCTTGATGCACTCGGGCCAACACTCTTCTTGCGCTTTTCATTTCAGTTTCAATCCGCTCTCTTTGGATCACTAGATCTTCTTCGCTAATTAGCTTCCTCAAGGCGAGCTGCACGGACCGTCTCTTCTCGCTATCCAACTCCGTCAGCTTTGCCTCTATCTGAGCTGCCTCTGCTTTCAACTGCTCCTCGGTTTTCTCGCCGCTATCGTTCAGCGCCGAGGCGCGAAGGGTCTCCACCATTTTAGGATTCAGAATAACCTGCTTCGTTTGCTCCCACACAATGGGCTCAATCACGGCGGCGTTGTGGTAGTTTTTGGAAGAACAGCGCGTGCCGTCGGTTCGCACCTTCCTCGCGCACTGGTAGTAAGCAATGGGCCGATAGAAAGAGCGAAAACCGCTTTTCAGCTTATAGCTTCCGTCCTTTACTCGGGCATAAAGTGCTGTCTGGCATTCTGAGCAGTGTAAGATATCTTTCAGCAAGTAATCATATTTGAGATTTCGTGTAGCCTTCACGGATCTGCCATAACGAGAGGCACGGATCATCTCGTAAACTTGCGGATCGATCAGCTTTGGCAACTCCACCTTCACTCTGCGCAAAGCAGCCCCCGGCTTTCGCAGCACAAGGTTTTTTCCTACAGTCTTTGTCTCTTTAAATTTATAGAAGTGAGTGCCGGTGGCGTACTGCTCGCGTTTTAAAATTGTATTCACCACGCTCTCCGAGATCTTCCCTAGCGGATTTCTCTGCGCCAGCTTCCGCAGACCATTCCGGCGATAGTAATTGGTAACCGTGAAATCCGTCTGATTGATTAACTGAGCAATCTCCCAAGCCGCAAACCCCCGTGGGTTCTTCTCGATGGCATCGCGAAAATTCAGTGGCAGATCGGGCTCCACCGTTCCGGTGGCCAAGGCCGCAATCCAGCGAATCATCTTCGCTTCATCCGGCACCACGCGCCACTCTTTCTCAAAGCGGTCATATTCGTAACCCAAAGGCGTGCGGCCTGAGGGAGGTCGCCCTTCCTTCTTGGTCCAATAGAATTTTCCTTCGTGGAGCTTTTGGCAGGTGGCCTTTTTATCCTCAGCACCCAGGATGCTCTGAATATCCATGGCCAAGCCCGGATGCACTTCGCCTGTCTTATCAAACAGCCGCACCTCATAGGCTTCGAAGAAATCCAGAATCTTTCCCCGCAACACGCGGGAGCGAGAGCGAAACACTCGATTGGCTTCTGAAACGAAGATCGCATTGATCTCTCCTCGCTCAATTCTCGAAAATAGTTCCGTGAGTTCGGAGGAATCGTCCCACTCTTCCAAATTATAGGCTTCGTCTACGAAGAACGCTTTGTAGGGGTTCTTTGCCTTGGCACCCGCAACCTTCGGCACTAGCTGAAACTCCTCATTCCGATCCAATGCTTCTTCAGCAAGCTCGAACTGCCGCCCGATGGTCTGCTCTTGTTCCTGCTGATCGGAGGATACGCGGGTATAAACGCCCACTCGAAGCGCTTCATGGGCTTTCATCGCTGGCCTCCTCTTGTGCGGAGTGGAGCAAACGCCAGATCGCGCGTAAGTCGGCAAGGGTGAGCTTGTCCCCTTCCCCTGGGGGCTCTATCACCACGGTATACTTCATCGCTTTGGGGCGCCCACGGCCCCGCTTGATTAATGGTTCTTTGGGTTTTTCTTCCACCTATACTTTTACAGACCGACGCCATCCGGCATGAGGTGGAAAACTTCAAAGTCTTGGTGAATGCGTGGTTCGATTCTAGCTCTGGCTGAAAATCGATCAGCTGTAAAAAAAATCGCCGGGCAAATCCTCTTGGGATTCCCAGCGTTTGTGATGTTTTGGTGTTAGTTGGAAAAAAAAATGGTGCCCAGAGACGGAATCGAACCGCCGACACACGCCTTTTCAGGGCGTTGCTCTACCGACTGAGCTATCTGGGCGAACCAAAAGAATGTTCGTTAAGAACGCATTTAGGAGTATCAGACCAGTCAGGAAAAGAAAATTGCTTTTTCCCTGAAGAAACAAAAAATTGCGACGGTGACCTCATAAAATTTCGCAGCGCGAAATCAAAGAATTGCCCCGCAAAGCTTTTTATTTCTTCTTCGTTTTGCCTACTGTGGCGAGAGAGAAGGCTTCGCCGTGCTTGAGCGAGTACCACAGCAACACAGCGCCGCCGATAAGTACCACAAAGCTCAAGAGCTGCCCCATGGTGAACCCACCGAAGAGAAAGCCCACCTGGGCATCGGGCTCCCGCACGAGTTCCACCAAAGAACGCAACACGGCATAGCCGATCAGAAATACGGAGGAGACCACGCCCACTTTCGGCTGGTACCGCCACACGATGCGCAAAATCACAAACAATAAAGCGCCTTCAAGCAGGGCCTCATACAGTTGAGAAGGATGACGCGGATTCGGTCCCGCGCCGGGAAAAATCATGCCCCACGGCAAGTCCGTTTCCCGTCCCCACAATTCACCGTTAATAAAATTCGCGATGCGCCCGAGACCCAATCCCACCGGCGTCGAGAGCGCCAGCACATCGGTCAATCGCAACCAGCGAATCCGATACTTCCGGGCCACATATACAGAAGCCAAAACCGTCCCCAGCAAACCGCCGTGAAACGCCAAGCCCCCGTGCCAAACGGCGAAAGGCTCGTACCACGGTCCCTGCATGGTGGCTTCCCAATTGTAAAAGACCACGTAGACAAATCGGGAGCAGAGAATCATGCCGAGCACTAAAGTGGCGAGAATCGAATCCGCTTGGTCTTTATTCTCCAAGCCCATCCACTGGTGATGCTTCTTCAGCAAGCGAAAGGTATAGAGAAACCCCAGCAGATACATCAATCCATACCAGCGAGGCTCCAAGGGCCCAATGCGAAAGATTACTGGATCAATTTGCGGATAAGGAATCATAACGGTAGAGTTTGAAGTCTATGTTTCCTTTTCGATTTTTGCCAATCTTTTTGTTTGTCTCTTCAGCTTTTGCCGCAGCTCCCGCCGGTGAAACTTGGTTCACCCTAGAAAGCGCAAACTTTCGTGTGCATCACACCGCGCCCTTGGAAAATTATGCACGAAGAGTGGCTGTTTCCCTGGAACGTGCGCTCCCACAACTCGAAGCGAAACTGCGTTGGAAAGCGCCCACTCCACTGGATGTCATCATTGCTGATCCTTCGGATTCCGCTAATGGCTTGGCCATGAATTTTCCTTCCACGCGGATGGAACTTTTTTCCACTGCTTTTGAGTCCGATTCTTCTTTGGCTCACTATGATCATTGGGTCAATGAACTCGCCGTGCACGAACTCACGCACATCATCGCCAACGATGCGGCCTTGGGCGGCTATCGTTTCTTGCGCTCTATTTTTGGTAGTTGGGTGAAGCCCAATGGTTTGCAACCTTTGTGGATGATCGAAGGCTTGGCTGTTTATATGGAAACTTCCTTGAGCTCCGGCGGTCGAGGAAGATCGCCGCTCACCTATGCCCTGCTCACGGAATCTCTGAAAAAAAATCGCCTCCCCGAAGCCCTTCCCCTTCACCGAGCCAATGATGGCGATGGTTGGTGGCCCGGTGGAAATACCGCTTATTTGCAGGGCTATTTTTTGCACGCGGGAGCCGCGAAGCTTGACCGCGATGCGCCTGGAAAATTAAGTGAAAACAATTCGCGAAAGATTCCCTTTCAACCCAATTCCAATGCCGAAGAAATTTTGGGTAAGGATTGGTTTACTCTCTGGGAAGAAACGGCAGCACAATTAACCACGCAGATCGAGCGAACGGATTCGGGGAAACCCCTGTCTATTTGTCCGCTAACGAAATCGGGGAAATTTACCGGCGGTCAGGCCCTATCCGTCGATGGTTGGATCTATTTTTCTGAGGAAGATTTTAACCACGGAAATTCTTTGGCCCGCCTACGCTTGGATGCAACCTGCGCCAGTGCCGCTATTCAACGTCTGGCCAAAAAACGGTTTGGTGGTCCAGCGCAAGTGGCCGTTTCCGCCGATGGGAAGAAAGTATCCTTTGCGCAATATGAATCCTCCGCATTCGAGCGCTTATTTTCCGACCTCTATATTTATGACACCGAGTCCGAGTCCACCCGGCAGATCACAAAAAATGAACGTGCGCGCGACCCCGCGTTCTTAGGGCAACGCCTTTTCTATTTGCGCCAGAACTCTGATCTCAGCATGTCCATCGTGGAGTGGTCCGACAATAAGGCCCGCGTGCTCTTTACGGGTCAACCCATGGAACGTCTCGCGAGTCTCTTTGCCGCCGATCAAAGTCTATATTTTAGCCACCACAAAAACCAAGGAATCGAACTAATTTGGAAACTTTCGCTAAACGGTGGAACTCCCGAGGCCGTCACCTCGTCGGAAAAGGCCACACTCCAATGGGATCGGAATCCATATGTGGATGCCCAGGGAAACGTATTTTT
>CAYZLH010000136.1:0-7079 GCA_964478795.1 uncultured Bdellovibrionales bacterium
GAAGTGCCCGTTTTGTGGAAGTACCGGAAATCGGGTTGTTGACTCCCGAATTAGCCAACAGGGCGACATAACCCGTCGTCGCCGCGAGTGCGAGGGCTGTAATTCCCGCTTTACTACCTATGAACGGGTAGAAGAGCTGATGCCCCTTGTCATTAAGAAGGATGGCCGACGCGAGGAATTTGATCGTGAAAAGATCCTACAGGGCGTTCGTGTTGCCTGCCGGAAACGAAACTTTGCCGCCACGGACTTTGAAGACATCGTTCGGGAAGTAGAAATAAAAATTCAATCCTTAGGCAACCGAGAGGTTGCTTCACAAGAGATTGGCGGGTATGTGATGGAAGCTCTGAGAAATCGCGATAAAGTGGCCTATATCCGTTTTGCCTCGGTATATCGTGAATTTAAGGACGTGGATGAATTTTTGACAGAAATCCAGAGAGAAACTCTGTCGCCGCAACGGAAAGACCTTTTGAGTTAACAAATGAAACGAAGAAAATCTCGCGAATATGCTCTTCAGATTCTCTTTTCCATGGAAAATGGATTAGGCATCGCCGAGGAAAATTTGTCCTCTACCTTGGAGCGATTTATTCACAACTTTTCCCCGGAGAATGTGGAAGAAATTGCCGATTTAGCTTTTTTAAGAAGATTGCTCGCAGGCATTCAGACGGAACTTTCCTCGCTAGACGCCGACATTGAAAAATATAGCGACAACTGGAAGCTATATCGAATGACGAAAATCGATCGCAATATTTTGCGGATTGGCGCCACTGAGCTGAAACTTTTCACGGACATCCCTCCGAAAGTTACTCTCGATGAATGCGTGGAGCTGGGCAAGAAATTTGGCGCCGATGATTCGTCTTCCTTTATCAACGGTGTCTTAGACAAAATCCGAATTTCTGTTGGGAGAGAAGCTTCTTAAGATGTCTGCGTTGAGCGTCATAGAAAAAGAGAATTGGAAGAAAAAGCTCTTAGACTTTCCTAATCGCTGGATCTTTATCGCACTTAAAAGAGATAAATCGCCGTCGGCCACATTGAACGGACTGCCTGGAATCGCTGACTGGATTCTACACGGACAAGTGTCAACCCAACTGCAGAAAAATCTTCTCTCCAACGGGGATCTACTTTGGATTCCGGGAAAAGGCGTAACAACGAACTTTCTATTCTTTTATCTCGACGACAGCTTTGAATCTAAAGAAGTGTTTAAGAAATTAAAAGGCATTGATTTAAACGAAGTAGTGATCGCCGAGACGACATTTCCTGAAGACTTTTTAGTGAAACTCAAGCAGAATTTAAAGAAAGAAGAGATATCATTCACCTGCTTGGAGTAAAAATTTTCAAATGCGTTTAGCTGAGTTCGCTTTGAATTTACTTGATCTAAATCCCGAAAAAACTCCCACTCAATATTCGGCATCAATGGCTGAGCTTGAAAAAACCATATCTGATTCTTTGTCGGAGGGGGCTGGAGAATCCTCCCAAGTCCAAACCATACCCGATAGTGCCTCTCTGTATAGCGTTGCCACTCGGATGGGAAAATCAAACTACGAAGAAGTTGCCAAGGCCGAGGCCTTGTTACTTGCTTTGAAAAAAATGAGGGCGAAAAATGCCGCAGGACTCAAATCCACCAGAGTTATCCGAAGCACTTAATTTACCCCACTTTTCTGATCGCCTGCCAGATTTGGTGCAAAACCTAAAACAGGTCGGAGAAGATTTAGCAAAAACACATCCACATCAAAGCTACATTCCTTTTTGGGAAGACCTCTATGCATCCGCTCACTCGTTAAAAGGCGTGCTGAAAATTCTAAAGGCACCTGAAGCTATCTCTGTTTTCGTGCATAAGCTTACCGACATTTTACACAACGGATTGACAGGTGAGGTACTCTGCCGACGCAACCAAGAATGCGGAGAAATCTTCACGAATCTTTCTTACCTTCTCGAATCCAAAAAGCCAGAGGAATTGCAGCAAGAAGAGCTCTTACGACCGTTAGACTCTTTGGAGTCGCTCTTTACTCTCGATCTTCGTCACGAAGATCGGCTGCGCGATATTCCCGCTCATCTATTTTACGTGAACGAATTTGTGTCCAAAAAGGCCCGTGAAATTACACTTCTCCAGCTGAACAACTGTGCGGTTGAAGATGAAATTCTGCTAGACGAAATTCCGCTCTGGCGCACGCAGCTAAATGAAGCGCTTCAGTTTCAAGAATTCGGTCGCGGAATTATCGTGAACTTTCTGCCCTTTCTTTCTCCAGAGGGTAGTCGCCGATTGAAGGTTTGGGCCTGGGTAGCTGCTTCCTCTCATTCACGCGCGGCACTGAAACAGCGAATTAAGGAAGTAATGCCTAAAGTTACGATTTCAAAAATTTAAGATTACAGATCAAGCCAGTTCGAAGCGACACCCACCTCTACCGTTAAAGGTACAGTGATTTTTTCCTTCCCCGCCCCCTCCATGACCTCTTTTATAATTTTTTTCATCGAATCGATTTCTGTTTCAGGAACTTCGAGTACTAATTCATCATGAACTTGTAGAATGATCTTTGCTTGCCAACGTTCTTCCCGAATCTTTCGATGCAATTGCGTCATGGCGATCTTTACTAAATCCGCGGCGGTACCTTGAATCGGAGTGTTTACGGCCATTCTTTCGGCCATTCCGAGAATCATTTTATTCTTCGAATGAATTCCCTCGATCCAACGACGCCGGCCAAAAAGAGTCTCGGCATAGCCATGTTTTTTTGCCGTCTCTACTAGTCCATCTAAAAACGCTCGAATCGTGGGATATTGAGCAAAGTAACGCTCAATTATTTCTGCCGCTTCTTTGCGAGTGATTCCTAGTTCTTCGGCTAGGGAAAAGGCGCTTTTCCCATAGATTAATCCAAAGTTGATTGCTTTGGCCTTACGACGACTGTCGACATCAACTTGCTCCAGCGGGATGGAAAAAATTTGTGAGGCGGTCATGGCGTGAATATCACGTCCATTCCGAAAGGCCTCTAAAAGATGGGGATCCTCGCTCATGCTAGCGAGGATGCGCAATTCAATTTGGCTGTAATCTGCACCGAGCAAGACATTCCCTCTTTCGGCAACAAACGCCTTTCTTACGAGCTTTCCACTTTCCGTGCGAATCGGAATATTTTGTAAATTTGGATCTGAACTAGAAAGTCTTCCCGTGGCGGTCACGGTTTGATGAAACTGCGCATGAACTCGCCCAGAATTTTTGCTCACCAGTTCCGGAAGCACATCGACATACGTGCCCTTGAGCTTGGCCAGTTCACGATGTTCCAAAATCAAACGCGGAAGTTCATGGAGAGGTGCCAACCGCTCCAGCACTTCCACATCCGTGGAGTATCCAGTCTTTGTTTTTTTCGACGGCGGCAGACGGAGATCTTCGAATAAGATCTTCTGCAGCTGTTTCGGGCTGGAGAGATTAAACTCGCCTCCCGCCAATTCATGAGATTTCTTTTCTAGACTAGCTAGCTCTTTGGCAAAATCTTGCGAAACTCGCTGCAGATGTTCGGAGTCTATTGCCACCCCTTCCCACTCTAAATCGGCCAGCACTGGCACCAGCGGCATATCGATTTCTCGAAATACTTTCAGAAGATTCGGCGTTTTTTCTAATTCTTTCCGCAAAACATCTTGGAGAAGGTAGGCCACATGAGCATCTTCCGCAGCATACTCACCAGCCTTTTCGATCGGAGCATCAGCAAAGGAGATCTCTTCTTTGCCTTCCCCGCACACTTCTTCATAAGAGATATTTTTATGACCCAAATATTTTTCCGCCAATAAATCGAGACCATGACGAGATTCCGGCGATAAAATATAGGAAGCAATGAGTGAATCAAATTCGACCTGCTTAGGGGCTATTTTCAGTCCGGCAGTACGTAGAATGCTTAAATCAAATTTCAGATTTTGCCCGCAGATTTTCTTTTCCGAAAGAAACTCACCGAATCGACCTAGCGCAATTGACGTTTCAATTTGTTCAATACCGTTATGCCCCACGGGTACATAAAAAGCGTCTTTTCCATTCCCACAAAAAGAAAAGCCAACAATTTTGGCGTCCCGGATTTCTAGACCGGTAGTTTCGGTATCGATCGCAATGATCGGTTCCGCATGCAATGAGGCGAAGGCTTTCTCTAATTCACTTTCACGGAAAATGATTGAATAAGATCCCTTCGACTTAGCAACATAATCTCCGCTGGGATATTCTCTTAGGGCCGTAATTTCCGAATCATCGCCCCCAGCATTCACCACGCTGGTGTTGGCGACCGGCGCTCCCGAAGAGGAAGAGTTACCCCACGAGCGCAAACGTTTTTCCAAGGCTTGGAATTCCACCTCTTGCAGCAAGGCAAACATCGCCTCGCCTGGCTTGGGATCACACTTCAAGGAATGCCAATCGGTTTCTAAGGGAAGATCACGCACGACAGTGGCGAGTTTTTTGGAAAGAAGTGCTTGATCTTTACACTCCTCCAGCTGTTTGCGTTGGGCATCTTTTTTTACCGCCGAGATATTGGCAAAGATACCTTCAAGAGTCCCAAACTGCTCGAGCAGGGCAACGGCGCCTTTGGGTCCGATGCCTTTTACCCCGGGAATATTATCAGAAGTATCACCGACAATGCCGAGGTAATCGGCCACTAACTCCGGAGGCACGCCGAGCTTCTCTTTTACTTCCTTCGCCGTGTATTTTTGCTCTTTCATCGTATCAAAGAGATAGATGTGATCATTCACCAGCTGCATCAGATCTTTATCACTAGAAACAATCATCACTTCGGCTTCGTCGTCGGAGAGATGCGCCGCCCGTTCGGCTAAGGTGCCGATCACGTCGTCGGCTTCAAAGCCGGGGCGTTCAAAAGCAGGTAAACCAAGGCACTCCACAAATTTTTTGATGTAGGGGATCTGCGGAACTAGATCTTCAGGCATGGCCCCCCGATTGGCTTTGTATTCCGTATAGAGTTCTTTGCGAAAGCTGGGATGTTTGGTGTCGTACACGACAGCGATATGGGTGGGCCGCTTCTCTTCAAGAACCTTCAACATCATATTGGCAAAGCCAAACAAGGCGTTGGTGGGCAATCCAGATTTATTATTTAATGGGCGAACCGCGTAGAAGGCGCGAAAGATAAAGGAAGAAGCATCAATCAGACAAAACAAAGGGCGCTTGGTAGTAGCCATGGTACTGGCTTACTCCAAAGCGCCCGAAATCTCTAGACGAGAAAAAGATTAGTTCTTTTCTGCGTTAGAGAGGGTATTGGAATCCATCGAGGAAGAAGCCATGGGGGAAATTTCCACATCGCTGCCCCACACGGATTGGGATGGCATTGCTTCGGCTACTACGGGAGCAGATCCGAAAAACATTGTTAGAAGCTTTTGATACGCGTTTTTTGGCGCGTACATTCCAAGCTCCCACTCACTGATCGTCTGCTGCCGGCAACCCAGCCCCTCAGCCAACTCTGCCTGAGTTAAATTGCGCGTCTTCCTTGCGCGTCTGATGGTTTCTGCGTCCCAGGGTCCTAGTTTCTCTGCACTCATCTTTTTGCTCCTTCCTTGAAGCGTTGTTGATCGTTGAACTTAAAACTTTACACTCTCTTAGGTTTCTGCCGTCTCCTCCACTTTCGTGTCGGCCATCGTGTCACCCAAACGAGCTTGTTGATCTAATCTTGTCATGAGGTAGACCTCAATGGCAAGTATTGGAATTCCAATCACAATCGCCAAGATCCAGCCCGCCAGTGGTATTATAGAAAAAAGGACAGGTATTGCCACCGGCGAATTGCGAATGATCGAATCCTTAAGATCAGCCACACTACCTGTTTCGGTGTTTTTAACGCGAAGTTTAATTATTTTTTTGCCAACACTCTGTCCATCACGCACACCGTCAGAAATTAAAATATAGAGAAAGGCGGCCAAAGGTCCAGCCGGCCCTAGTGGCAAACTAGCCAAAGCAATCACGATCACCATATCAATGGATTTCGCAATGAATCGCTTTAGTAATAGCGGATGGGCCGACAATAAATTTTTCACTTTCCACTCCTGCGTCCGAATGTCACTACGCAATAACCACTCCCCTGATTTACACATACTTGTCTTATAAGGTAAACTTAGATTTGGCATCCCATTGAAAAAGGAAAAGAGACTATGAGCGAATTTATTTTTGAAGCGACGGACGAAACCTTCGAAGCTGAAGTATTGAAACACCCAGGCGCAGTTTTGGTAGATTTTTGGGCTGAGTGGTGTGGTCCGTGTAAAGCTCTCGGTCCCGTGTTGGATGGATTGGCCGAAGAATACAAAGACAAAATCAAAGTTGTAAAAGTAAACGTGGATGAGAGCCCCAATGCTCCTCAACAATACAAAGTAAGAGGTATTCCCACGATGATCTTTTTCAAAAAAGGCGAATTGGTGGATCAACTCGTCGGCAATCAACCCCGCGATGCCATTAAAGGGGTTATCGACAAAGTAGTGAAATAAGAAGATAATTTAAAAAACAAAGCACATACGTCATGGAACTGATGCATGTGCTTCATGGATGATTATTTCCCAAGGAGAGGGTTATGGAACAGACAACTACAGCAGCAGCAGTACAAGCGACAACTCACACCAACATTATCAGCTTTCTAATCGAGCAGTATCAGCTGGGCGGATGGATGATGCATTTCATCGCATTGGCCTTCGCGATTCTGATCGCCATCATTATCGAACGTTTGATGAGAATTGTATTTCAATACAATATCGACGGCACCAGCTTCATGTTTGAAGTGCAAAAATATGTATTGGCCAACGATATCGATGGCGCAATTCGTTTGTGCAATGGCGCAGGCCGCGCGGCCCTCCCCCGCGTAATTAAAGCAGGTTTGCAAAGAGCTTCCCGCGACGAACACCAAATTCAAAACGCGATCGACGCAGCCTCTTTGGAAGTGATTCCAAAGATCGAAAAGCGTTTGCACTATATTGGCTTGATCGCCAACTTAGCCACTTTGCTTGGATTGCTGGGAACTATTTCCGGATTGATCTACGCGTTCGGTGAAGTAGCAAAAGCTCCCGCTGCGGAAAGACAAAACGTACTTTCTGCCGGTATTGCCGAAGCCTTGAACTGTACGGCTTTTGGA
>CAYZLH010000137.1:0-7072 GCA_964478795.1 uncultured Bdellovibrionales bacterium
CAATCCACCATTCACCTGCACCGCGGGCTTACCCACTCTTGCCATCACCCGAAAGTTCATAAAATTCCGTTGAATGAGCTAGATCAGAGCCCGTCGGCCCTTCATAATACCAACGAAAAGCTTGTGGCTCGCGAGCAAATGATACGCGGCGAATTTCCAGAAGAGTGTGTGTACTGCTGGAATATCGAAAAACTTGGCGACGAGCATTTTAGCGACCGGATTTTAAAGTCGAAGGATCCGTGGTCGATGCCGCATCTGCAAGAAATTTTGGCCGACCCGCTAAGCAAACGATCGCAGCCGAGGTATTTGGAAGTTAGCTTTAGTAAAACCTGTAATTTCAAATGCAGTTATTGCTCTCCTTCATTTTCTTCAAAATGGTCTCAAGAAATTCTGAAATTTGGTCCGTACAGCACCCGGGAATACGAGCAACAGCCTCATCAACTTAAGGATCCGTTCGAAGAAGATAATAATCCGTATATCGATGCGTTTTGGAAGTGGTGGCCAGAGATTCGCGACGGGCTACACACATTTCGAATAACTGGTGGCGAACCACTTCTAGCGGAAAATACCTTTAGGGTACTTGAGGAAATTTCAAAAAGCGCTCTTCCTAATCTCGAGCTTTGCATTAACACTAACTTGGGCGCCCCGCCCGAACGAATGAACCGATTTTTTGCCTTGATTGAAAAAATCGTCAAAGAAAAGAAGGTTAAAAAAATCCAACTCTACACAAGCATCGAGGCGGTGGGAGCAAAGGCTGAATATATTCGGCATGGGTTGGTGGAAAAGGACTTTTGGAACAATCTAGAAAAATTTCTCGTCATCGACGAGTCGCTAACGGTCACGATCATGGCCACATATAACATGATGTCCGTATCCAGCTTTCAGGGGCTTTTGGAAAAAGTTCTATTTTTACGAAAAAAACACTCTCCTCCGGGATCTCCAGCTAGAGTTAAAATTGATATTTCGTATCTGCGCCACCCCTATTTTCTCGCCGCCAATGTTTTGCCGCTGGAGATGACGAAGGCCATGGATGAACAGCTGGCCTTTATGGAGAAAAACAAATCGGTACCCAACGTAGAGACGAGAGGGTTCTATATATTTGAAATCGTGAAGATGGCGCGGCTCGCTGAATGGGCCAAACGAGGCCTAGAGACCGTGGAAAAGAAACGTCGAATGGACGAGTTCTTTAGTTTTATAACGGACCACGATAAACGACGAGGAACCAACTTTTTGTCGGTATTTCCAGAGTATCGGGATTTTTTTGTGGCCTGCGGATTTGCCGAACCAGCTCCAGCAATGATTCGCGATCGTTTTCCCCATTTTTCCGATGTAATTATCAAGCAAAAGCCGTGGCTAAAATATATTTTTGGCTGTTACGTGTTCCTGTTTGTCGCGGGCTTTTTGCTGTTTTCTCTAAATGGAATCGTTGCTCAAATTGTGGCTGGTGGCGCCCTGGCCGCGGGGCTCATTTACAGTTTGGTGGTATCAAGGCGATTAAAATTATCTCTTGGCTCAGGTTTCTATGGGAAATTAAAAAATCTGCTTGCCCAGTCGTTTTCTGAGGAGGCCCCTCTCGAAACCATTCTTTCCGACGCTAACAGCAAATTAAACTCTTTGGGTCGAGCGTTGAGTTTTATTGAAAAATTGATATTTGGCGGATCGCTAGTTTGTTTTGCTTTCGGAGCTACCGGGGCATTACTTTTTAAAGGGATGTTCTTTGGCGGCGGAGTTTTGCTCTTCGCTGGAGTCGTTTTGTTGATTTGTGCGGCGATTGTATTGCGGGCGTATATTCGATTTCAGGGAGATATGAGCGCCTTTCAAAACCATTTCCGCCATCTGTTGATTGAGTTAGAGCAAAAGCCCGCGGAGATTGTGGCCCCGGAGGGCGAGGAAAATGCGCCAATTCTGGACGTTAAGGCGCCGCCGCTGGAGTTTCATTTCCTGGATCATGTTTACGATGGGGTGCAGATTTTTCAAAAATGCTCTTATCGGTTCGACTCGAATCTCTGCTTGGGTGTTCGAGGAACCAGCCCAGAACACGTCGAGGGGCTTTTTCGCTTATTAAAAAGGAAAAAAGATCCGAAAGATGGCGAATTGCGAATTTTCGGACGAGATATTCGCAACTTTAGTCGCGCGGCCCTGGAGAAAACCTTAAAAATTTTAGGACCAGGAGAAATGTATTTACCCGGAACATTGATTCAAAATCTAAAGATTTCCCATCCGAACGCCTCAGATCGAGATTTGAAAGAGGCGTTGTCCATCGTTGCCCTAGAAAACGGAGCGTTGGATTTTTTCGAATCGGGCGATTCAGCTTTTTTTCAATTTCGCCTAAAGGTAGCGCGGGCCATCTTAGACAAAGAGGCTAAATTACTTTACTTCCGTAAGCCATTTAGCACGCTTGATAAAGCCCACCATTGCGCTGCCGCGAAGATTTTAGAAAACGTGGCAAAGGTAAAATCGTTAGTGTTTACGGAAATAGATGGATGCGAGCGGCCCGATGGCTTTACTCGAATTCTTAATTTCCGAAAGGCAGAAAATCCGACAGTTATTCATCAAAAAAGCCTATTTTCATTTATCGATCGATTAAAGGCACCAAGTTGTGTACCGGTTGTGGCATCGCGCTTCTCTTTCTTGATTTCTGGTCTAGCCCTTGGCCTGGGGCTTGGCTTTTCTTTTGTGCAATCTTTTGGGGCAACTCTTCCAATCGTATTTGGAGTAGGGCTCCTCCTTTTCCTCTGGGCCGCATTTTATTTCGGCAGTAGTGAGCGGGCCGCGTGGCTTCAGCTTTTGAAGCAAAGCTTGCAGACCATGTTCGACGAAAAGGTTCCAGCCGTTTTCTGGGAGGCAAAAGTTCGACAGTTCGTTCAGAGCCATAATAGATTTTTTGTTTTGTGGGTTGCGCAGTTACTGTTTGGCGTGGGCACATTCTTTTTTGTGGGAATATTTTTGGCGTCGCCGCAGGCATTTGTAATAATATTGGCTTCCGTGTCTTTGGTGGGTTGGTTGTATTTTTGGAACAAAACGAATGTCGCGGAAAGCCGAAGTAAGGGATTGCGCAATTGGGTCGGCAAGAAAATTGCCGAAATGCCTGACGAAAAATTCTTAGAAATCGGGAAGGAAGAGATTTTCTATTTTTACGCCAAGACATCTTCGGCTGATCCGAGTTATTTCCCCCGGGCAAAAAGACTCAAGGGGGGTCGGAAAAGCTTACCCGCAGTTGAAAAGGTTCGCACCCCTCTCTTGCAGTTTAACGACCTGACCCATGGCTCCGGTAGGGTTCAGCTTTTTGAACAATTCAATTTCACCTTTGCTGTTAATGAAGCCGCCGCATTGATAGGCGAAAGATTGGGTTGTGTCGATGAACTCGAACGCATCTTAAAACGCGAACGAGATCCAGTGAGTGGATCTTTGCGATACTCCGAATGTGACATTAGGGAATATCAGCGATCTGAATATGATCGCACAGTAAAGTCTTGCGCAGTCACGGAGCCCATTTATTTTTCTTCGCCGATTTCCCATCTACGTTTTTGTTGCCCAAGCGTTTCTAGGCCAAAAATAAGAGAGGCCTTATCTTTTGTGGGGTGGAGCCGACGTGAAAGTGACAGCCTGAAGCGGTTGCGACTAAAGGTTGCTCGCCTCGTGCTGGATGCCAATGCCCGAATCTTTCTCTTTCGACAACCGTTTTCAGGCCTGACGGAGCAAGAGGTGGAGCTTGCCGTTGAGCTCTTTAATAGATTGGCGTCGATAAGGCAGTTGGTTTTATTCGAAAGTGATTGCCTGACCTCGGCCCGAAAGGCGCACAAAATCTTTTATTTACGTGGAAATGGAAATCCACTTTACTCGACCTATAAATATCTCGTGGAACGACAGCAATCATTTCGAGATTGGGTGGAAAATCGCACCCACGGCAACGACCGAAAAATTGGAATCAAGTTAGAGAAGGCAGATGGGTCTTTTCGCACGCTATGGTGGAGTCTTCAGCATCACGATCTGGCGGATATTTGGTGGAAAAATCTTTGTGAAAGCTTGGCAACACATTCTAGTCGCGAGGCGGAGCAGAGATTTTTTGGGTGGCGCTGCTCAAAAAAGGATCAAGAAGAGCGGGTTCGAATTCTTAACCAGGCAATCGACACCATAAACGGTCATTTTGGCGATCAATACAGGATACCGGAGCGTGCTTTTGTAGAGATGGATCAAGACGTACTAAATCGCTTGCACCACCACTTCGAAATCTTGATGGGTCAGTCTTGGAATCCCTCAAAGTTTTTACAGGGGATACCCGCTCATGTTCTGCACGCAGTTCGGACGATTAATAATCTTGTGCATGATTTCGAATATGCGGCCCGAATTCAACAAAGCGTAAAGGGGCACCGCAAAGTATACGGGCTGCAGCTGAAGGTGCCGCCGGCGGAGCAAATTCCCTTACCAGAGCATGCTTTTTCACTTTTTGATTTCGAGAACCAAGTCGGCGACCTCGTAACGGACTACTGCCAGCTGGGAAAAACCTGGGGAGAGGCTTATTTTGATCAAGACGATGATATTCTGCTCAATAATATTTCTCCGCTGCGCTACTACTCTTCTTCCTTCATAAGTAACTTTCATGAGCTTCCACGAGAGGAGGCGGAACAAATCGAACGGAATGTGAGGTCTTTTATCCGCAGTAAGAAGGAAGCGTTGGGAGACTCTGCCGAGGTGAACCTAGACCCAGATGATCCAAAGAATGCCCTGGGACATATTTTGCTGGCTAGGCTGGAATATCAAAGCCAGGTTCAGGCACCCGACGAGGAGGAGTTTTCGGAATACTTAAAGATTCAGTCGATAGAATTGAAAGAGGGCGCGCGAATCACTTCTCATTCAATATCTGGGGGAGACTCGTTTTATGCTTGAACGAGCACCGAAAATTTATTTTGTTCCAGTGGATACGGAATGTTTGCCTGATTGTCGCCTTTGTCTTTTGGCAGGCTGTCGGAACTCGAAAGAGAGATCCCTAGAAAACGTTCGAGCAGTAATCGAGCGAGCCAAGTCTGGTGAATACACAGGAGTAGAGTTTTCGTCGCGGTTGCTAATGTTGGACCCTGGATTGCGTCGAGAAATTGTTGAGTATTGCAGAAAGTGTAATTTAGGAGTTTCGGTACAGTTAGATTGGTCGATTGCGGCCCTCGCCATCAACGCGCCAGAGATAAATGAGTGGAACTTTTTACTTACGGAAGAAGATCGCGTGGTGGACCAGGAATTAGTCGAGCGAGCTGGGGTTCGGTTTACTGTGTATCCAAAGGATGTCAATGCTTCGCTGGAATTTGTCGAAAAAAATAAGTTAATTCACAAAAAACTTCGCTTCCATTTTTCCCCATATTCGGAAACGTGCCCGCACTTGTCGGTCAGAGAGATCCACTTTTTTATAGAGAAGCTAAAAAAATTATACCCCGAGTTCAAGGTGCTTCCACCGCTCGGGCGTGAGGTGTGGGATTATCGAATTGATCCTGGGTTGGGGTTAGATTCTTCCATTTGTCCGCGATTTGCTTCGGTGGTCGACAATTCGCAGGTTGAGTTTTCTATAATCATACCAAGCTTTAATAGCCGAGCGTTGCTGAAGAATGTGCTAAGGCACTTGGTTCAGCAAAAATACGAACGAACCCTGTTTGAGATAATTGTTGTAGACGATGGCAGCACAGATGGGACGGAACAGTTTGTTAAAAATTTTCTGGCCGCAGAGCGCGGCGACTTAAATTATACTTATCTCTACTTTCCTCGTAATCGCGAGCGCCGTCGAGGCGACGGAAATTTTCGTGCGGGAATCGCGCGAAACCAAGGTGTAAAGGCGGCTAAGGGAAAGTATCTGTGCTTTCTTGATTCCGACATTATTGTACCGCCCGATTACCTCCTTAGACTTAAAGAACTACATGAGCGTTTTGATGTGATTCAAAACGTGCGGCTACATTTAAAAAACAAGAAAAAGAACTATGCCGTTAGCTACGAACTAGTGAACCCACAGAAGGATACATTTATTTTGGAGGGATCCTACTGGGGCAAGCTGTTCGAGTGTTCGGATTGGGAAAGCTTGCCGTTTTTCTGGAAGTATACTTGTACTTATTCGCTCTCTCTTTCAAAGGAGCTATTTCTAGCAGCGGGTGGGTTTAAGAAAACGTTTGTTTATTATGGATTTGAAGATACCGACCTGGGATATCGACTCTGGAAAATGGGCGCGAAGTTTCATTTAAGTAAAATTTTGACATACCACCTAGAAACAGATGAAGACCGAACCGAATACAGAAAGTCAGGGCTTGAACGACACTTGGTGCTGTCTAAAACAGCCAAAGTATTTTATCTGAATAATTTGGATTCAGATATTTTCCTTCATTTTTATTCGATGATGGGCGGAGAAAAGGGAGTTAAGTACTATTCTAAAAAATTGATTTCTGGAATTGGTAGACGGTTAGAAATGCAGTGGAAGCGCTTGAAATTAGAGGAGGCTCCGGGCAATGGCTGAGATCTATTTTCCACTATTTAACAAAAACCGGGTCGAGAGCGTCTTGTTTTTGGTGTCTCCTGGCTTTTCTGTTCCGCTAAGCTTTGCGGGCTTGAGGGATCGTTTGTTGAGCGTGCGTGGAAATACCATAGTGTTTCCCAGTCATCTTTTTGAATCACAATATCAGCAAGAAATTAGGGAATATCTTAAAGTTGAAGCAGTAGATTTTTGGATTCAAATTTCTCTTGGCGCTGAGCTGTTTGACTACCAAGAAGATATTAAAATTTGGACTTCACTACCAGGATTCCGTGGAATAGAAATATTGGCCGATCGGCAGTTGAGTGAAACTCACTTAAGGCAGATCAAAGGATTGAGCTGTGGGTGCCGATTTGTGTGCGTTCCCCGCGCCGATTTGCGTCCGGTAGAGTTTTTGCGGGATTTCCCCAAGGAGTGGTCTAATAAGGTCGCCATATATTTTCCCCCTAAGCAAACTGGCTCAGATGAGCGTTTATCGAATGAGGAGATATATCTACTGACGGCAAAGTTAAGGGAGCTTCGCCCCGACCTACCCTTGAACCCTGCAGCCCACCTAGAAAATTACCAGGA
>CAYZLH010000138.1:0-7070 GCA_964478795.1 uncultured Bdellovibrionales bacterium
AAAAAGACTCTGCCGGAAATCGCCCTAGCCTTTGGCGGCAAAGATCACTCTACCGTGATTCATGCGATCAAAAAGATTGAAAAGGAAATCCACAATAGCCCTACGCTGAAAAAGTATGTGGAAGATATTCAGCAGATGCTTTAGTTCCCTACTGAATAAAAAAGTAAAAATAACGCGGGCCTTTTGGCCCGTTTTTTTTGGGCGAATACCCGTCACCAATCTTGCCTAGGGATAAAAATGTGGAAAAGAGAAAAATTGCGTGGATAAACTGACCTTTTCTCAACTTATTCACACTAGATATCCATTTCACTAAATTTTGTAAGTATTCAAAGTTTTTACCCTATTTAAGTTGTTCCGGTCATCCACAGGCTGTGGATATCTAGCCAAAGCAGATTTTATCCACATTTCTGTATAATTCTAAAAATGCGGCGCAATAAAATACGAATACTCAAAAAATTTTCGAAAGGCTGAATATTCTGATTTGGTATCTGATTTTTTCATCCACAAATTTGGGATAACTAAATTTTTCGAGAATATCCAAATACCAGGAAATATTTCTTTCCCCAGAGAAAGCAAAGTTATAAACCTAGGGTAAGCGGTAGGGGAAATCTGTAAACCAGCGAATAGTAAGGATCTTCGCGGTTGTTCACATATTCACACCACTACTACTACTACTATTATAAATATTAATATTAGAGAAACGTTGGAGCCCTCATGAAAATCATCGCCAAAAATAAAAAAGAGCTTTTCGAGAGTTTGAATAAAGTTCAAAGCGTGGTGGAGAAAAAGAATACCCTCCAGATTCTCAGCAACATCTTTTTGAGTGCCCAAAAGAATGAACTGATTATTAAAGCAACGGATTTGGAAGTTAGTATCGAAACCACGGTACCGGTAGAAGTACTAGAAAGTGGACGAGCTACCGTATCAGCAAAAAGTTTTCTGGAAATCATCGGAGCACTACCCGAGAAAGATATCCACATTCATTCCAAGGATAATCATTGGATAGGTATCTCCTGTGGTAAGTCGAATTTTAATATTATGGGATTATCTCCAGAGGATTACCCGTCCTTACCAGCCTATTCAGGAAAGTCATCGGCTAAAGCAAAAACCGAATCGTTACAAAAGATGATCGATCATACCTTGTATGCCGTATCTACCGATGAAACGAAATACAACATGAACGGGGTGTATCTAGAATCTCCCGACGCTCAGAAATACATCATGGTTGGAACCGATGGCCACCGTATGGCTTATTACGAAGACAAGCCCTTTGAAGGAAATGGTTTTCAATTGCCCAAAGGAATTATTATTCCGAAAAAAGGGATCCAAGAAATTCGTAAAATGATTGAAAAGGCCGGACCCACTGTGGACATTTCCCTAGAAGGCAATCATCTCTTGGTAAAAACACCCAATAGCTTTCTATCCGTCAGATTAATTGAAGGTCAGTTCCCTGACTATAAGCCGGTTATTCCAAAAAATAATTCACGAACCATCGAACTCGATCGCAAAGCTTTCTTAGCTTCTTTGATTCGCGTTTCATTGTTAGCAAACGAAAAATCGCAAGGGGTAAAATTCTTTCTAAGTTCTGGAAAGTTAGAAATTTCTTCTAGCAATCCTGATTTAGGGGAAGCCATTGAAGTCATCGAAACGAATTACAAAGGTGATCAATTGGAAATTGGCTTCAATGCCCAGTTCATCAAAGATACTTTGGCCGTGATTAAAGAAGATTCCATCGCATTCGATCTAAATGATCGTATGAGCCCGGGAATTGTCCGCGTGCCTGGTAGCAATCAATACCTCAGTGTTTTGATGCCCATGCGCATTTAAAAGCGTTTAAACATGTCTATTCAATCCCTCGAGCTACGATTTTTTCGCAATTATCGTAGTCTGCACCTGAATCTGAACAATCAGATCACAGTGTTCACGGGAAAAAACGGCATTGGCAAAACTACCATCCTGGAAGCCATTGCTCTTTTGGGTAGTGGGCGTACCTTTCGCAACGCCAAAAATCTGGATTTTATTCTCCATCGTGAAGAAACGGCCATTATTCGCGGAAAAGTAGAAACTTCCGGTTTGTCTACCGATTTGGAAATCCGCATTTATCCACAGGGGAAAAAAGTATTTGTGGATAACAAGCTGGCTAAGTCCACAAAACAACTCTTCGATCTCATTCCAGTGATAGTTTTTTCTCCCGGCGATCACCAAATCATTGAGGGAGATTCCACTGAGCGTAAACAATTCATCAATCGCGCAGCTGCGAACTTTGATTGGGAATACTTAGAAGACCTCGCCATATACAATAAAGCCCTCCTACAGCGAAATAGAGTGCTAAAAGACGCTCTTAAGAATGGCTGGCCCATGGTGCAGGTCCAAGACCTCTTACAACCCTGGGATCATCAACTGGTCGAATTTGGCGCGAAACTCCTTGTTCGACGTGCATATTTTGTGGATGAAATCACCACATGGGTGGCTGCCGAATACCAACGATTAGCCCAAAGCCAAGATCGCTTCCAAATTACCTATGAACCCTTTGGCGAAGCCACAATTTATCCCATGGTAAATGTGAATGAAGTACAGGAAATCTTTTGGAAAAATTTAAATGATTCTTTGCGTCGAGATTTAGTGCTCGGAAGCACGCAAATTGGTGCTCATAAAGACGAATTTCTATTGACCTTGAACGGAAATAAAGTGAAATTTTATGGCTCACAAGGAGAGAAGAGAACCTGCGCTTTAGCGTTACGACTCGGGGAATTAGCCCTATTCCGTGAAAAGATGAAAAAAATGCCGGTTTTGCTTTTTGACGATGTTTCGTCAGAGCTAGACAGCATTCGCAGACACTCCCTTGTGGAATTGCTCAGAAAAGAAAACACCCAAGTGCTAATCACGGCAACGGAGTTGCCGTCTAGTCTCATGGGTGATGTGGGTAAATCCTTTGAGCAAATGGATTTACACCATGTGGGAGAAAGAATTTGATGTCCACCACGGAAAAGACGAATAACTACACAGCGGATAAAATTAAAATCCTTGAGGGATTGGAAGCTGTTCGTAAGCGCCCTGGAATGTATATCGGCGACACCACCTCCCGCGGATTACACCACCTCATTTGGGAAATCGTGGACAACGCAGTAGATGAAGGCTTGGCCGGATTCTGCAACGAGATCACCGTAAAACTTCATGGCGATGATTCCATTACGGTTGTGGATAATGGCCGTGGTGTTCCTACAGGAATGCACCCCTCCGGCCTCACCGGGGTAGAAGTTGTTTATACCAAGCTTCACGCTGGGGGAAAATTTAACGAAGAGGGTGGCGCGTATAAAGTTTCCGGCGGATTGCACGGGGTAGGCGCGTCCGTAGTGAATGCACTTTCGAAAGAATTGCGCGTTGAAGTAAAACAAAACGGCAAAGTATTTCAACAAACCTTCGAACGCGGAAATACCACTTCACCGCTAGATATAATTGGCAAAACCGACAAAACGGGAACCACGGTAACTTTTAAGCCAGACCCAGAAATTTTTGAAACCCTGGAATATAACCACGACACTATTTCTAACCGTTTGCGAGAATTAGCCTTCTTGATGAAGGGCTTACGGTTCATTTTCCTCGATGAAAAAAATGGCAAAGAAGAAAACTTTTTCTACGAAGGCGGAATTAAAAGCTACGTAGAATATTTAAATCGCACGAAACAAAAAATTCACGACGATATTATTTATCTCACCGGTGAGAAAGATGATGTTCAAGTAGAAATCGCCATTCAGTGGAACGATAGCTATTCCGATACTCTACTTTCTTACGCGAACAATATTAACACCCATGAGGGTGGTACTCACGTTTCTGGATTCAGAACTGCGCTCACTCGAATAGTGAATGCCTTCGGTAAAGAAAACGAAATGTTTAAAGGGCTCGCCGAGCAGCTCACTGGCGATGATATCCGTGAAGGATTAACTTCCGTGATCAGCGCGAAAATTCCGGATCCACAATTTGAAGGGCAAACCAAAACCAAACTTGGTAACTCTGAAGTGGAAGGATTGGTTCAAAGTATTGTTAGCGAAAAATTACGCATTTATTTTGAACAACGCCCGAATATTGCCAAAAAAATTATCCAAAAAGCCATTGATGCCGCCTCGGCGCGAATCGCTGCTCGAAAAGCTCGTGATCTTACGCGTAGAAAATCGGCCTTGGACCTCGGCGGACTTCCTGGAAAAATGGCCGATTGCCAAGAGAAGGATCCTGCACTTTGTGAACTATTCTTGGTAGAGGGGGATTCCGCAGGTGGTTCGGCCAAACAAGGCCGTGAACGCCGCAATCAAGCGATTCTTCCCCTCAAGGGAAAAATTCTTAATGTGGAGAAAGCCCGTTTCGATAAAGTTTTAGGCTTTGAAGAGATTCGCACCTTGATTACCGCCCTTGGAACTTCCATCGGTAAAGACAACTTTGATATTTCGAAATTGCGCTACCACAAAATCGTGATCATGACCGACGCCGACGTGGACGGTGCGCACATTCGTACTCTCTTGCTAACGTTCTTCTTCCGACAAATGCCGGAAATTATCGAGCGCGGATATTTGTATATTGCCCAACCGCCGCTTTATAAAATTCGTAAAGCCGGTAAAGACACGTATTTGAAAAACGATGCCGAACTGCAAAACTTTCTGCTCAAGTCGGCCCTGGATTCTGTGCAGGTGAATTCAGGTGGAAAACCAGTGGCCGCCTCTCAATTGGCTGCCTCTTTGAAATCCGCTTTTGCCTATAACCAAGGCGTGAAACGTTACAATTTCCGCGCAGAACCTGAAGTAATTAACGCACTAATTCTTGATGCTGATGTTCATGAAGAACATTTAGCCACAGAAGAAAAGCTAAAAGCCCGGCTACAAATTGTAAAAGAATACGTGATGAAAAAAGGAATTCGCGAAATGACTTTCACGATTTCCAAAGATGAAGAGCACAGCTCCTTCAAAGCCGAAGTTATTACGATTACTGCCAACGGCCGCAAAATCACGAATATCAATAAGGAATTAATCCATTCCTTGGAATTCAAGGAATTGCAGCGTCTGGCCCAAAACATGATGGCCATGGGTGAAGGCCCATTCAAACTTATTTGGGCGAACGAAAAAGAAGAGAAGAAAAAAGAAGAGATTCCAGAAGGTGTGATTGCTGATGCGGTTGGCGATGAAAAAGCTGTCGAAGAAGCCATGTTGGATTTCAATTCGGCCAAAGACGTATTCGAGCTTTCCGAGAAAGTGCTAGTAGCTTCGAAAAAAGGAATGTCGGTGCAACGCTATAAGGGTCTGGGAGAGATGAACCCCGAACAGTTGTGGGATACCACCATGGATCCCACCAGACGCTCTCTACAAAGAGTAACCGTAGAAGATGCGGTGGCCAGTGATTCCATTTTTAGTATTTTAATGGGCGACGCCGTGGAGCCTAGAAGAGAATTTATTGAGCAAAATGCTCTAAGAGTGAAAAACCTCGACGTATAAGGAAGAGTTACAATGGAAAAAAAAGAAAACGTCGTAGACATTAAAATCGAAGAAGAGATGCAAACCTCTTACCTCGATTACGCCATGAGCGTAATTGTTGGTCGAGCGCTTCCCGATATTCGCGATGGATTAAAACCTGTACACAGGCGCGCGTTGTATACCATGCAGGAGATGTCGAACTTCTGGAACCGTCCTTATAAAAAATCTGCCCGCGTGGTGGGTGATGTGATGGGTAAATATCACCCCCACGGTGACACCGCCATTTACGATACGATTGTTCGTATGGCTCAAGATTTTACCATGCGCTATCCCTTGGTGGATGGTCAGGGTAACTTCGGATCCGTAGACGGCGATTCTCCAGCAGCCATGCGTTACACCGAAGTAAGAATGTCGCGCATCACGATGGAGCTTTTGGCGGATATCGACAAAGACACCGTAGATTTCGTGCCTAACTACGATGGTTCCACTAAAGAACCTTCGGTGTTGCCTTCGCGTATTCCCAATCTTTTGGTAAACGGTTCTTCCGGCATCGCGGTGGGAATGGCGACAAACATTCCGCCCCACAACCTTACGGAAATTCTCGATGGGTTAATGGAAGTCATTCGCGGACGCTTGGAAAAACGTGACGTGACCATCGATGATTTGATGAAAATTGTAAAAGGTCCGGATTTTCCCACCGCTGGATTTATCGTCGGTAAAGAAGGAATCAAGTCGGCCTTTAAAACGGGCCGTGGAATCATCAAAATGCGCGCCAAAGTCGAAATAGAAGAAGGCAAGCGCGATAAAGAGATGATCGTTATTTCCGAGATCCCGTATCAGGTGAACAAAGCGAAGTTAGTAGAAAAAGTCGCGATGTTGGTACGAGAGAAGAAAATTGAAGGCATCAGCGATATTCGCGACGAATCCGATCGTAAGGGAATGCGGGTAGTGATCGAGTGCCGAAAAGGTGAAAACGTTCAAGTGATCATCAATCGCTTGTATAAACTCACCCAACTTTCAGAGACATTCGGTGTGATCATGTTGGCCCTTCATAACGGCCAACCGAAATTACTCAATCTGCGTGAATATCTTGAAGCATTCGTGGATCATCGCCGAAACATCATCGTTCGCCGCAGCCAATTCGATTTAAAAAAGGCCGAAGCCCGCGCCCATATTTTGGAAGGCTTGCTAAAGGCGATCGATCATATCGACGATATCGTAGCGCTGATCAAAAAGTCCAAGAATCCGGATGAAGCCCGTGCTGGATTGGTAAAACAGTTCCAATTTTCGGAAGTTCAAGCTCAGGCTATCTTGGACATGCGTTTACAACGCCTCACCGGACTCGAGCGCGATAAACTCGATGGCGAATTAAAAGAGCTCCGCAATTTAATTAAATACCTAAAGGACCTTTTGGGTAGCGATAAACTTCAGTTGGAAAAAATTGTCGAAGAATCCAACGAAATCAAAACAAAGTATGGTGATAAGCGCAAAACCCAAATCATTGCTGATGAAGGTGAAATCAACGAAGAAGATTTGATTGCCTACGAAGAAATGATCGTGACGATCACGAACCAAGGTTATATCAATCGAGTTCCCACAGAAACCTATAAAGCC
>CAYZLH010000139.1:0-7010 GCA_964478795.1 uncultured Bdellovibrionales bacterium
GCCAAACCCTTGGATTTTTTGTGTCCAAGAGTTCGCCTATCCATTGTAATGGTGGAGGTGGTGGGAATCGAACCCACGTCCGAAATCAATCCTCTCCGCCGACCTACACGCTTAGATTGTGTTTTTTCTTACCCGGGAGGCGTCCACAAACAAACTACTCCCGAGCGAAGCCTACTAAAGTTTCGAAACTAGCCGGCATGCCAGCAACCAGAATCTATCCCATGAACATAACGGCCACTCCTAGATGCATGGGCAAACCCAGGGTAACCGTGCTGCTTAACTAATTAAGCTGCAAGAGCGTATTCGTTTCCGAATAACAATTGCCACCGGTTTAACGAGGCCTGATGGCACCTCGGCGTGCACGAACGGGCATCATGACCCCGTCGAAACCAGGTCACCCCCGAAGCCCTAAAGATAGCCTAAAACACTCGAAAGAGGTAAAATATTTCTATGGAAAAGAGTACTCAGCCGGTCATCTTGGAGGCCGGCGGCAAAACATCCAACGGCCACGCCATCATGCTCCTCTATTCGGATCAAGAAAAACAAAGCCGCGCCTGGAAAGCCCTCTTTCTTTTCCTCGGTTTAGGCATTGTTTCCATCGTATTGCCTCTGGCGCATTTTTTTCTAGTTCCGGGATTTTTGCTCGCCAGTCCTTTTGCCTATCGTTGGGCGAAAAAACAAACAGGCACCCTAGAATCGCTGGACGGCCCCTGCCCCTTCTGCCAAAAGCCCCTCTCCCAAAAAGGCGGCGGCCTGCAATGGCCCCTGCGCTTCTCCTGCCAAGCTTGCGGGGAGCCGGTAAAGGCGAGCCTAAACTCGCCTGAAATCACAGTGTAAAGGTAAATCCTTCAATCAAAGCGCCGGGCATTTTTTTGCCGCCCACGGCACGCTGCTCATAGGTGGAAGTTTCGGGATCCACTTCCGCCTTCTCGGTGAGTGCCAACAAATCCTGGCCAAAGATATCGTAGAGACTCACATCAAAGCGTAGGTCTTTTATCGGTCCTTGAATTTTTCCGTTCTCCACCCAGAAACAAGCATAACGTGTCATGCCCGTTACCCGCGCCGAATCGGGATCACTCCAATTGAGGTAATGCAAATTGGAGAGATAAAGCCCAGTGCCCAACTCCTGCAAAATCGCTGCTTCTTTTAGGGATCCCGGCAAGATTTCTGGCGAACGCATGCCCTCGCCTCCATCGGCGCCATTGGCCGTTAAGCTAAATTCTTTAGCTGTGCGCGAGCTCGTGAGCAAGTTTTCCAACTTCCCTTCCGTCACCACAGGCAAAGTATCCGGCGCCACTTCACCGAGGGAATTAAACTTGGGACAAAACCCTAAGCCAAAATTTTCCCGTAGACTAAACTTCGGCGAGAGCGAAATTTCCTTTTCGGCAAATTTCTTAAAGGGCGATTGTCCCTGTTTCCAAGCGCGGGCGGAAACGGCTCCCCAGCTCATGATGCCTAAGAGCTCGCCCACGGCTCCCGGCGCGAGATAGGTGCGATACTTTCCCGGCTTCACCGCCACCTGCGGTTTTTCTAACAATTCCAGTTGCTCACGGGTACGGGTGAAATTT
This sequence comes from uncultured Bdellovibrionales bacterium, assembly GCA_964478795.1. Lineage (GTDB taxonomy): Bacteria > Bdellovibrionota > UBA1018 > CAIPTA01 > CAIPTA01 > JAKFYM01. The sequence goes on from CAYZLH010000139.1 coordinate 1,569, forward strand.
TGTTTCCAATCGGAAATGTTCCACTCGGTGCCACCGTAAACGGATTTGGCGGCTTTGGGTCCATTATAGAGCGAATAATCGAGAGAAAATGTTTCTGTAGCAAACCAGTGGCTTTGCCCGAGCGAATTTTTGTTGGCGATCACGATCACTCCGCCAGAAAAGAGGCCCGCTAAATCCGAACCTTCAGCCACTTTCACCACCGCTTCAATCAATTCCGCGCTGGCAGGGATTTTTCCCGCATTTTCTGATTCACTGTTCCCGTGATTCTGAATGGGCACCTGGTTGGGATCCACGGGCAACACATCCGCTTCTGCGCGCATCTTTTGCAAACATTCGGCGGACAAATCCTCTTCACCTAGATAGAAGCTATATCCCACGGTTTTGCCATTTTTTTGCAAGCTAAGCGAAACGCCCACTTGCTCCACATCGGTATTTTGGCGCACTTTATTATTGTTGAAGCGCAAAAACGTAGATTTCTCCGCGCGCAAATTGATTTGCAAATCTTCGCCCTTCTGCAATTTGGCAAAAAGATCTTGGGAAAGCGTTTCGAATTTCTGTTTTAGGGGCTGAGTGAAATTCTTCATTTGCCACCTCCAAATACTTCTACCTTCTCAAAGAGACAGGGCGGAGCCGCATGGCCCACGCGAATCACTTGGTTGGGCTCGCCTTTGCCACAATAAGGAGTGCCGTGCACTTCCATGGTGTTGGCAGCGCCCACAGCCTTGAGGCGATTCCAGAAGTCGACAGTGGTCCCGCGATAGTTGGGGTTCTTAATAACTTTGACAATCTTTCCATCTTCAATCAGCTCACCGTACTCACAGCCAAACTGAAATTTATTGCGATAGTCATCGATGGACCACGAGCGGTTCGTCTCCATATAAACACCCCGCTTCGTTTGTCCGATCATCTCGGCCAGCGAAGATTTGCCTGGCTCCAAATTGATATTCGCCATGCGGTCAATGGGCGGACGATTCCAGGAAGAAGAACGCGAATTGGCCACGCCCTTTAAACCCGAGCGTTTTTGTGATTCCAACGAACCTAACCCACGCAGCAATTTCCCCTCTTGAATCAAAAATTCTTTTTTCGCTTCGTTGCCCACATCATCAAAGGCATAACTCGCGAATTCATTTTTCACCGTGGGATCAAAGCTCACGTTCATTAGCTTGGAGCCGTATTGCAATTTGCCAAAGTCTTCCGGTTTTACAAAACTCCAACCGGCATAGTTGCGCTCGTCACCCAAAATTCGATCCAGCTCCAAGGGGTGCCCAATGGATTCGTGGATCTGCAACATCATCTGATCCGGCGTGAGCAAGAGATCCATGGCTTCCGAGGGGCAATTTTCTGCGGCCAAAAGCTCCAGCGCCTCTTTAGCCACGCGCTCGCCTTCTTTTAAAAATCTTTCTTTGGAAAAAATTTCTCCGCCCCATTGTCCGGTGGGACCCCAAGTGCGGGTTTGCGATTCGCTGCCCTGCAAAGCCGTGGCCCCCAGGTGCAAGGAAATCATCTCAAAATTCTGCCGCGTCTCTGCTCCAGAGGTAGAGAAAAAATCAATCTCCGTTTGAATGGCCATGGCATAGGCCATGCGATTCACTATCGCCTCGGAAACTTTCATGGCTTTCGATCCTGCGAGCAAACAATCGGTGATCTCGGCCAAACTTACGGCATCGAGCTTTTTCGTATGCGCGCTTACATATTTCCCCTTCACTGCTGGTCGCTCACTTAAAGTAAAAGGAAAAACTTTGTATTTACTGGCCACTTCCGTGGTGGCGATGGCCTGTTTCAAGGCACGCTCTAGGCCCGCCGTAGAAAGATCCGCCGTGGCGCTATAGCCAAAGTGACCGTTCACATACACTTCCAGCATGGCCCCGCGATCGAGCGAAGTGTGATTGGTTTGCGGTAAATCATTCCGCACGGCTCGGTGGGTGGTGGTTTCCGAAACGAAACGAACGCCCGCCCATTCCACAGAACGCGGCAGTGAGGAAAAGAAAGCAGTAATATTGGGTGTTTTCATAGTGGAAGTGAGCTTACTATCAAGAGAGAAATATTTTAAGGAAAAAGGCAAAATGCAACAATTCTACTCGCCTTCTATCGATGCCTTACGCCTCCTTAGCTTACTGGGAGTTGTGGTGCTGCATCAAAGAGCAGAGGGTATTCTTCAGCCTGCGCCCTTAACCAATGTGGTGGATGCGTTAGCACGAGGCAGTGTTCCTATTTTTTTCCTCATCAGCGGCTTTTTGTGGAAATCCTCCTATGAAAAGAATCCCCGAGAATATTTGCGCTACGCCTGGCGCCGTATTCTTCTGCCCTATGCTGTATGGTTTCTGTTGTTCAATTACGATCTATTGGTGGAGCAATGGAACCCCGACACCTGGAAGTACTGGCGAAAATTAGCCTATCATTTTTTCTTCAAAGGCGGAGCTGGCTATCATTTGTGGTTTCTTCCCGCACTTGTGGTGGGTTCATTGGTTTTAATGTACGGACGTAAGTGGATCCCAAGATTTATATTACCGCTGACCATTTTACTCTATGCGATCGGCTCTGTTTTAGAGTGGCAAACAGATCTTGCTGTATCGTGGTATCGCAACGGACTGTTCTTTGCTCCCCTATTTTTAGTACTCGGAAGTTTCTCCGCCCAAAAAACGCGATCGATGGTAGTGGGCTTCGGGCTAACCTTTTTTGGAGGATGTCTGCACTTTTACGAACTATTCCGTGGATCAGAATACTCCGAGCGAATCTTGAGTTTAGGTTTACCGTTTTTTTGCCTAGGAATTTTTTTGATCGGCATGAATCTGCCTTGGCCAAAAACATTTTGCCAATCTTGGGGCAAACATGTCTATGGCGCGTTTTTCGTACACATACTTTTTTTAAAGCTGCTCAAGCCCTACCAATTTCCAGCCCTGGCGATTCTCCTCTTAGTGTTTATCATTAGCTTACTGGCCAGTAGGGGCGGGAAATTCATTCCTGGACTACGGAGAGTACTATGAAAAAAATCGACTGGAGTCAGATTGGCGCATTTTGTTTCATTCAGTTTTGGCTGATCAGTTTCTTTTTTTTAAACCTCGATGGTAATTGGTATGATGTATTGCCCTTCGCCCGCGCCGATCTTTTTCCCCAATGGATTCCTAACGACTGGTATTTAACGCGAGATATTCAATATAGATTTTTTTTCCATCTCCTGGCGGCGCCGGCCTATGCGTATTTGGGATTGGTGCCGACCTATGTTTTGGGGAAGCTTTTCATTTACGCCTATTTTTCCTATCTGTTATTGAAAATTTTTCGCCAGCTCGCCATCCCGCTCTGGGCACTAGCCATTTTTCTACCCATCTTTTGCCGTATTCATTCCTTCGCCGCCGACGAATGGATGATCAATGAATTTGACACAAAAAGTTTTGCTTATCTTTTTTGTTTGCATTCTTTGGTTTTATTTTTCGAAAAACGTTTTTACCGCTTCGCATTTTTTTTGGGACTAGCCACCTCTTTTCACATCTTGGTGGGCGGATATTTTTTTCTTTCGATTCTGATGCCCCTGCTGATTCTTAACCGACAGCATTTACCACGAACTGAAAAATTTTATCGTGGGGCCATTGGACTATTCGCCTTCGCTTCACTTAATGCCATATTTTTTGCCTATCATTGGCTGCAAGCACGCGTAGACCCACAGATTGCCCAACTTGCCACTGAAATTTCCATTTGGAAAAGACTTTCCAATCACCTATTGCCTTCCGAATGGAATGCCCCGCGCATGGGACTACAAATCGTCGCATTCTTTCTCGGCTTTTTATTTTGGCCAAACTCTCAGCGTCGCCGCGAACTTCTTTGGTGCGTCCTTGGCAGTTTCGCCCTCTTCGCTCTCGGTCTATTTTTCTGGCAGTCGGAGGCTTGGTCCCTCTTGGCGCTCTATCCCTTTCGTGTGCCAGATTCCTTTTTACCTTTTTTGCTCGGCCTCGTTTGGGCCGGCGCAGTTACAAATATTTTGGCCAAGCAACGTCCGCAGATCGCCACTGGAATTCGTGGAGTGATCTGCGTTGTATCGATTGCCATTGCCTTTTACTCTGCCCAAGAATCCTGGGAACGTTTTGCCAAACGCTATAAAGAAATTCCTTTCGATTTGTATTCTTGGATTCAGAACAATACTCAGCCTAATGACCGATTTCTTACCTCGCCCGATGAAAAATATTTTTATGTTTTGGCGGAACGATCCACGGTTAAAACTTTCAAGCATTTCCCGCAGCTTGCTAAGGATATTGTGGAATGGGATCACTACTTTGCGGAATTAGGTTGCCCTTTAACCCGGTCGGGTCCTTCCGAAAATCGCAGAAATGTGAAGAAGTGTTACGATAAATTGCGTGTGAATGAGCTTTTAACAAAGGCGCAATCCTTTGGTGCCACCTATGTGATCACGGAGGCCAAGTCCGAAACCCCCGCCCCGCTTTTTACCAGCGAAAATGGGGATTCGGTGTATCTAGTCCCGAGTCAATAAAGATAATTAATTTAGATAGTTACAATAAGCGCAACCGCCCTGTCAGCACCCCAAATTTCTCCTATTTCTCCTTTACTCCCTCAAGAAAAACCCTTATATTGCACCACAACAACAGGAGAAGCTCATGAAACTTTTTACCCTATTTTTATTGCCCTTAGCTGCATTCGCCGACTCCGCCGACGAAAGATTTCCCAACCGCGAACAAATTTTCCAAGCGATGCAAGACATCTATGTGGCCATGGCGAAAGGACAGGCGCCTGCGCTAAAAAATGAAACTCAATATTTTCAAGGTAGCTGTTTGACCTCGTGGTCGTCGGTAAAAAATCCGCAAAACTACTCTGCAGTTCTAGCTCTTTCGGCAAATGAAGAAGGTGTTTATTCCATCGCCTATTCCACCATCAACGGCGGCAAGACTCCATCTTTTGGGAAAGATGATTTAGAAAAACTCGGCAAGCTTTACACCCCCAAAGCCAAGCCCTATCAAATTGTAAAAAATGATCTTGGTGGTGATGTGGTTGAATTTACCATCGCTGAAGCTACTCCAAATTTCCCAAAGATCATGGCCTACTTATCGGTGGAAAAAGAAAATCCCAATCGGATGAATTTTGTGGCCGCGTTGATGGGCTTCTACTGCAAACTTGATCGCGTGCAGTAATTTTCTCAGCACTCTTGGTCATTTTTTAGAGTTCCGTTAGGAATGCACGATTGCAAATTCTAGCTATTTCCCTCTCCCCAGATCCATGTCAGCGTTTTGGCAGATCCATTAACGGAGGGAATTATGAAACTTGCATTGGTTGTATTTGCTTCGATCTTCACTACTATTTCGGCTCAGGCTGCTGCTGTTCAGTGTGTAAACCGCTTCGGCACCGTGGTCCGCGCTGAACTTAAGGGTCCAAAACTAGAACTCAACTTCAATCATCCTGCCTACAAAAAATCGTCGGGGAAATTTAATGGCGAGTATC
>CAYZLH010000140.1:0-6993 GCA_964478795.1 uncultured Bdellovibrionales bacterium
GGATCAATATACACGGATTCAGATTCCTGTAACTGGGGCCACCACTTATCGTTTAGTGAGTGGAAAAACTGGCGAGACTACTGTTTCGCTGGATCGAATTTCACCCACCTGGCTGCAGTCCCTTCAAACTGCCACGGATGGTCGAGTGAAAGGCATCAAAGTGATTTCTACGGGGCTGGATCGCGTAGATTTACAGTTGCAGTTTGCGAATACCAACACCGAATCTTTTGCTTACCTACAGGGGGGAAAGTTGGTCGTAGATATTTGGCAACAAGAAGGAATTGCCAAAGAGGGAGGTACGTCTACGCGTAAATTGGCACCGGTCGCCTCGCAACCGAAAAAGGGCGCGAAGGGAAAAGCGCAAGCCGTGAATCAGAATCAAAAAATTGAGCGTTCCAAAAAGACCCGCGGCTTGGCGAGTATTCCTCAACCCAAAAAAGACGAGGGCTTAAAACCGCTAAGTAAAGAGGCCAACATTTTTCAACGGTTCATGATTCCCATGCCCGACCTCGTGGTCTCCGCCGTGGGTGACTCCATTCAATTGCCACCGAAGGCCGAATTAGACGGACTTTGGAAGTTTGCCAAGGGTGACGCTAAAACTGTCGAAGGCCGCTCCTTTGAATTTGCTAAAAAGCTATACAAAGAAAAGAAATATGGCCTGGCCATCAAAACCATCCAGATCATTCAACGAGACGAAAAAAATTCGCCTCATCTCGACGAGACTCGTTTTTTAGAGGCACTTTGTTTCAAAAAGCTTGGTGAGATGGAAAAATCAGATGCCCTGGCCGCCAAAGGCGAGGCACTTTTGGAAGAGCTAGGATCTGTGCACAGAGCCGATGGATCGCTGATGCCCTTTAACGGTGCCATTCGATTTTATTTCGCCCAAAAAGAATACCTCAAGGGCAACTGGCTCCAGGCCATCATGCATCTCGAGTATGTGACGCAAATATTAGCCAACACCGATAATAACTTTCCTTATACGCAAATTATGCTTGCCGATGCCTACACACGGGTGAACCAACCACGAAGAGCCGAGCGAGTATTCCGCTACTTAGTCGAAAAATATCCAACTCACGTGGTTGGGAAAGAGGCGAAATATCGAATTGCAGATTTGCTTTCCTTAGAAAAAAACTATGAACGTGTAATACAAGAGGGCGAGGCGGCCATTGAGACGAGCCCCGAATACGAAAAGAATCGTGCTGAAGTTGTTTTTCAAATTGGCGAAGCCAGTTTTTGGCTAGGACAATACAAGCGAGCTGAAAAATACTTCAAAAAATTTGCGGAGAAGTACTCTGCGCAAACTATTGCCGCATTCGCTTGGGTCCGTTTAGGGGAAATTGCGGAAATATCGCGCGGGGATATCAATCAAGCTCGCACGTTCTATCTAAATGCTAAAAATGGCTATCCGTTTTCTCAAGGCGATCTAGTGGCCTCGGTGCGATTGGCCAGAATTGATATTGAGCGAGAAAAGGATCCTAATTTCGTACTGCAAAACCTCGGTGGCCTTTTGAAAGACAAAACCATCGACAGTGAGTTGCGCTACATGGCCGAGCTTACCTATATTCAATACCTTTTAGTGACGAAGCAAGTGGATGCCGCGATCGATGCGTCCAAAGAAGGAATGGCCAAAGCCGAGGGGATTGCGTTTGAGGCCTACACGGATAAACTCGTGAAATCTCTCTATGCGAAATTTGCCAAATTGCAGGAAGAGAAAAAGTTTGCCGAAGCACTAGCTTTCTATGAAAAAGAGAAAAAATGGATCGATCTTTATGGCGCGGAAACCTACGCTGTATTAGCCGACACTCATAAAGGTCTTGGACTTTACGCCACTGCCAATCAAATGATGGAAAGATACGTCAGGAAAGTTAATGGCGATGGCCGAATGTTAGCCAGCGTGAGTAAAAACTCAGAATATTCCTATGGGAAGGCTAAGAATCTTTTTGAAATGGGAAATTACGCCAGTACTTTAGAGTTTCTGCCGGATTTCGAAGACGCTAGAATCATTTGGCTGCGTGCTGCCGCCGAATTCCGCCTCGGTCGGAAGAAAGTGGCCACCCCTTTGGCCGACAAAGCCATGGCGATCTATGCCGACGAATACATTGACGACGAATTGCAAACGCTTTTGGAAATTCAACGAGACCGCTCTTTTCAGGAGCGAGACTTTGCTCGTTTAGAAAAAGAGATTCGATTCGTGATCGGTAAGCTAGATCAAGAGAGCATTCCCTTGCAGTATTCCTTAGCGGAAGCTGTTTGGTATCAAAAGAAACATAACGAAGCGATCGCGCTCTATAAAAAGGCCTTGGAAAAAGAACCCAAAGGAGAAATTGCCGACCGTGCTCGGTATCACCTTGGGATGAGCTATATTTCGCTGAATAAACGCGACGAGGCCGTCAAAGAGTTGACTGCCGTTGCTGCAAATAGCCAAGGAGTTTGGGGAGAGTCGGCGAAACAAGAATTAGAACTTTTGCAGTGGGAGAAGAAATATTCTTCTGTTTTGAAGACGTTACCGCCATCGGGACTAGGAATTTCCAACTAGGGGAATACCTATTTTCCAGTGGCATAAGCTTTGCTCTGAATTAAGAGAAGGATTTTTCCAAGGATGGAGAAATCAACAGACCAGGGAGGGTTTGTGACTATCAAAGTATTTGATCGCAGCCTTGAGGCGCTTTCGAAAACGCTAGATTTGCGTTCCGAAAAGCAAGTGATCATTTCGGCCAATATTGCCAACTCTGATACTCCCGGCTATCAAGCCCAAGAGCTCAATTTTGAATCGGCCTTAGCCACGGCGCTTACTCTTGATGAATCCCCCATTGCTCGCACTCATGCTGGACATCGCGGTTCTGGCGGACCCATAGGTGAGGTTAAAGGAGAGCTTGCCAATCAGATCAATGATGTGGTTCGCGAAGACGGAAACACCGTGGACCGCGACGCCGAAATGGCTTCGCTCGCAGAAAACCAACTGCTGTATACAGCCGCCTCAGATTTATTGAAAAAGAAGTTAGCGCTACTCAAATATTCAATCACTGAGGGAGGTAGCAATTAATGGATATCTTTTCTTCCATGAGAATTAGTGCCTCGGGTCTAGCGGCGCAGAACGTGAGAATGAATACGATCTCTTCCAATATCGCAAACGCCGAGACCGCCGGGTACAAGCGCAAGGACCCTGTGTTTCAAGCGAATACCGATCGCGAACACTTTGGCGAAATCCTCAAAAATGAAATGGAAGAGCATGCCCAAGGCGTGTTGGTTACCGATATCGCCGAGGATCAAGCTCCGCCCCGTTTACAATACAATCCACGCCACCCTCAGGCGCGACCTGATGGCTATGTGGAAATGCCAAACGTGAATGTAGTGCAAGAAACGGCCAATATGCTGGCCGCGCAAAGAGCCTATGAGGCAAATATTACGGCAATTAACGCCGCAAAATCCATGGCGCTGAAAGCGCTCGAGATAGGGAAGTAATAATTTATGGCGAATTCGAGCATTGAATTTGGAATGAAAAGCATGGGGGGGGGGATAGATACCTCGCGCCTCCGTGAGATACGGGAAAACCTACAGTCGGATAAAGCTGGCTCAGCCGGGGAAACTTCCGGTGCTTCCTTTGGTGACTTTTTAAAGAATCTTGCTCAAGAAGCCAACACTTCCCAGATTGTTGCCGATCGCAAAATCGAAGAAGTGGCAGCGGGAAGAAGTAAAGATCTTCACGGTGCGGTATTGGCTTTAGAGAAAGCGGACGTTAACTTTCGGCTCTTGACCCAAGTGCGAAATAAAGTGATCGAGGCGTATCGAGAAATCATGCGCATGCAGGTTTGAGGAGGTAGAAGGTGGATTTTTTTGGCAGGACTTTTGAGACAGTTAGCACCTTCTTTCAGGGACTTTCACCGGGAAGAAAGTTTTCCTTCATTGCCATCGGCATCGGCTTGATTGTCGCCTTTGGATTTCTCTTTGTGTGGGCGAGTCGCACCACCTATTCACCGTTGGTCTCGAATCTTTCGCCGGAAGATTCCACTGCCGTGATCCGTTATCTGCGCGATAAGAAGATTCCCTTCATTGTGGACGAAACCGGGAAGTCTGTTTCGGTTCCGCCAGAAAAAGTTTATGACTTGCGTTTGGAGTTGGCCTCCAGCGGATTGGCGCAAACGGGAGTGGTGGGTTACGAAGTATTTGATAAACAAAGTTTTGGCGCCACCAGCACAGTACAACGAATTAACGAACAACGCGCCTTAGAAGGCGAGTTGATCCGCACCATCAACCACATCAAGGGTGTGGAACGGTCCCGCGTGCATTTGGCGATTCCACAGAAGAGTGCATTCCTAGAAGAAGACAAAAATCCCACGGCTTCCGTGATTCTTGATTTAGCACCATCCTTCAATCCGTCTGAAGAACAGATTCGTGGAATGCAACGTTTAGTATCTTCCGCCGTAAAAGGATTGGATTTAAATGCGGTAACCATCATTTCCAACTCTGGGAAGCAGCTGTCGCAAAACAGCGACGATCCAGAGGCGGCTTTTGCCGCAGCCTCGATGGATTACCAGCGTAAGTTTGAGCAAAAGATGGAAGCCAAAGTGCAGTCGCTCTTGAGCACTGTATTGGGCGAAGGAAAAGTTGTCGCCAAGATCAATGCCGACTTTGATTTTAGTCGGGAAGCCAAAACAGAAACTCTCTTTGACGGCGAAAACGTGGCCACAAGATCCGTGGATAAAGATGTGGATTCTATGCAGGGAACTCGGCCGCTACCCAATGGTCAGCCTGGGGTAAGAGCCCAGGTGCCAGGCGCCGAAAATCAGATCGCCAACAATCCGATTGCCAGCAATTCTACGCAACGCAATCGTGAAGTGGTGAACTATGAAGTGCCCACCACCACGAAGCGCACCGAAAAACCCATGGCTACCTTACGTAGACTTTCCGTGGCTGTAATGGTTGACGCTCCGCCAGTTCGCGATCCTGCCGCTGAGGGTGGAGTAAAGTATGAAAAAATAGATGAAGCAAAGTTGGCGGAATTCCGCTCCATCGTGGCTAATGCCGTCGGTTGGGATAAAGATCGCGATCCGCCGATCGAAGTGAAGAGTATACCCTTCTTCAAAGAAGACTTAGATGCTGCCACTCAAGCCGCGCAACTGGCCGAGCGCAATCGCTTGATTGCGAATATTGCCCAATGGGTAGCGATCGGATTGATTTTCACGCTCTTCTTCTTGTTCGTGGTTCGTCCGTTCATCAAGTGGGTAACGGAGAATACGGTGGATTCTGTGGAAGACTTCTTGCCGCAAACTCTGGAAGAGTTGGAGCGCGTGCAGTCGAAACAGGTTGCGCAATCCTTAGAGGACATCTTGCCGGAAATTGAGGAGAAGGTGGATCCGGAAAAAGTACAGAGCGAGATGTTAAAAGAAAAAGTTGTATCGTTAGTAAATGATAATCCGCATAAGGCCTCGCAGATCTTGCATGAGTGGATTATCCAGAAGACTGAAGAGAAGAACGATAAAGAAACTGCTTAGCGTGGCGTGAGGTAGAAGATGTCATTGTTTCCTGAAACTTACGATGAGATGTCTGGGCTGCAGAAGGCAGCTTTGCTAATGAACGTTTTGGGCCCCCAGTGCTCGAAAAAAATATTCGGGCATTTGAAAGACAACGACATTAAACGCCTCCTGGGAACGATGAGTTCGGTAGAAAAGGCTCCGGTTACCATGGTGAAAAAAGTTCTAGAAGATTTCTTCTTCGAGCTTTCCGAGGAAGAAGCATTGATCTTCGGAACCGCCAAAGGCAAAAGTTTTATCTTGGAAACTCTTGGCGAAGAACGCGCCAAAAATATTTTGGGCAACGTGGGTCTACAAGATGGCGCCAAGACCCTCGAAGCACTCGAGCTGGTGGATACCAGAACTCTCTCTAGCTTCTTGGTAAACGAACACCCACAAACTATCGCCTTGATCGTGGCGCATCTCGATCCAATTCGCAAATCCGATACCATCAAGCGCCTGCCCGATGCTTTACAGGCCGAAGTGGTGATGAGATTGGCCAATATCGATTTTATCTCTCCAGAACTGATCGCTCAGCTCGACGACGTATTGAAAGCAGAGCTCGCCACCGTGGGCACCATCGATTCCACCAGCCTTGGCGGTGTGGAACCAGTGGCCGAAATGCTCAACACCATGGACAAAACCACCGAGACCAACATCATGGCGCGTGTGGAAGAAAAAGATCCCGAGTTGGCCGAAGAGATCAAGAAGCTCATGTTCGTATTCGAAGATCTTATCGCGCTCGACGATCGCGGTATGCAATCTCTCCTCAAGGAAGTTCCCAACGACAAGTTGCTCGTTGCGCTCAAAACTTCGCCGGAAGAGATCAAACAAAAGATCTTCAAAAACATGTCGACCCGCGCTTCCCAGCTCTTGCAGGAAGACTTGGCCAACCTTGGACCACAACGTCTCTCCGACGTGGAAGCCGCCCAGAGCGAGATCGTCAATATCGCCAAGCGGCTTGAAACCGAAGGCAAGATCCAGATCAATAGAGGCGGCGGAGATACCTTCGTATGACGTTTCAAAAGTACGAATTCCAGGAACTCAGTGCGGAACAGCCGAAGCAAACCTTTTCCGAGGCCGAGACCTATCGCGAGCCCAATTTTCGTACGCAGCGTGATGCTCAGGAGGTTAGCAAGATTCTCAAGCAGGGCAGTCACTTCCAACTCGATCAACATGTGGCTGGTCAGCTAGGTTTGGAAGAGAAGGCGCGGAGAGAGACCGAAGAGCGCATTCAGAAGGAAATCGCCAAGCGTTGGGAAAAAACTTCCGAGCAAGCTGAGGTGGCGGGCTACACCAAGGGAATTGAAGAAGGTCGTCAGCAGGCCTTTCAGTCGGAACTGCCCCGAATTCAGGAAAAAGTGGCGAAGTTGGATCAACTGATTGACGAGATGAACTCGCTTCGCCAAAAGATTTTTCAGGCAAATGAATCTTTCCTCATGGATTTGATTGCTCGGGTGGCGGGAATGGTTGCTTTGAAAGA
>CAYZLH010000141.1:0-6979 GCA_964478795.1 uncultured Bdellovibrionales bacterium
GGATCGAGGGCCTCACCGTTCACCGATACTAGGGTGTCGTAGGCATCTAGAGGTTTATTTAGCTGAAATTGGGCATTTCCCAGATTGTATCGAGTTAGATGTAGCAAAGAATCTCTGGCGTCAAGTGTGCGGTTGGCCACTTGAACGGCGGCTTCAAACTCTTGCGAAGCTCCTTGGATATTTCGCGCTTGAAAATACATCAATCCGCGCAAGTTATGAGCGCGGATCTTTGTGCGAGCTTGGGTAGCCGGGGCGGCAAAAAATTTAGCCAGCGCCTTTAAAGCATTTTCGCTTTCGCCCTTTAGATAAAGACGTTCGGCTTCTACATAAAAGGAATCAGAATCGACTGTTGCCGCAGCAGTGGCTGCCGGCGGTTCGGCGGCGATAGCTAAAGAGCTAGGCAACAGTCCAATTGCGCCTAGTCCAAGCAAAAACAAAATTTTCATCCAAACAAATCCTTTACCTTGCCAAGAAAACTCTTGGTTAAGGGTTGCGAGTCTGAGCCAAAACTTTTTTCTAACTCAAGAAGCAACTCTTTTTGCTTCGTGGTTAGCTTCGTTGGCGTTTCGACAAGTATACGCAACAGTTGGTCGCCCCGTCCATATCCGCCGAGGCGCGGAACCCCTTTTCCTTTGAGTCGGAGGGTCTGGTGACTTTGAGTCCCCGCAGGAATTTTTACTTTTACCTTACCATCTAAGCTAGGTACTTCTAATTCTGTTCCAATGGATGCCTGAGCGATTGAGATGGGAATGTCGCAAAGCACATTTTCGCCATCACGCTCAAATATGGGGTGTTCTTTTACTTGCACCACCACGAATAGATCGCCACTTTCTCCCCCGCGCACGCCACTATTGCCTTCTCCGCTAAGCTTTAAGCGCTGGCCGGAATCAATTCCTGCTGGGATTCGCACTTCAATCTTTGATTTTTTCTGAATTCGTCCGTGGCCACGACAAGAATCACAGGGATCCTTAATAACAATTCCCTCCCCATGGCAGGCGGGGCAGGGTCTGGACACACTAAAAAAGCCTTGTTGGAAATGCACCTCGCCGCTGCCACCACAAGTTCCACAGCTTTGCGCTTTGCCGGACTTTGATCCCGTACCAGTACATTTTTCGCAGGCGGTTTCGCGCCATACTTCAATGGTTTCTGTCTTGCCAAAGGCTGCGTCTTCGAAAGGAATATCGAGATCAATCGAGAGGTCTTCGCCGGATCGGCCTGAAGAGCGTGAGCGCCCCCTGCGCCGGCCGCCGCCTTGGCCGAAAATATCACCAAAAATATCACCGAAGATATCGTTGATATTGCCGTCGTATCCTTGGCCGCCAAATCCTCCCCCGAACGGTCCTCCGCCTCCGGGGCCATTCACGCCGGCGTGGCCGAATTGGTCGTAGGCCTTGCGCTTCTCGGAGTTCGAAAGCACCTCATAAGCTTCCGAAAGTTCTTTGAACTTTTCTTCCGCCTCTTTGTTCCCAGGGTTTTTGTCCGGATGAAATTGCACAGCCTTCTTGCGATAGGCTTTTTTTAAGTCATCCGCAGAAACCGATTTGGGAACTTCTAAAATTTCATAATAATCGCGCTTGGCTGCCATAAAAAAACCGCCACCACCTATTGGGTAGTGGCGGCTCCACTAAAATTAGAGTTCTTTGAAGTCGGCATCGATTACATCGTCGCCGTCCTTTTTCTCTTTTTTCTCTTCGCCGCCACCGTGGCCATTGCCGCCACCGTTGGAGTCGTTGCCCTGTGAGGCTGTTTGTTTATAGAGCTGCTCAGCCATTTTATTGGAAGCTTTTTGCAGATTCTCAAGAGCAGCCTTCATTTTGGTGAAATCGTTGCTCTCAAGTGCAGTTTTGGCTTCCGCCAAAGCGCCCTCAACTTCCGTCTTGGTGGCAGCTTCAATTTTGCTCTCGTTCTCTTTCAAGGTCTTTTCTACCTGATATGAGAAACCATCTAGTTCGTTTTTCGCATTCACCGATTTTCTTCTTTCCTCGTCGGCGGTGCGATTCTTCTCGGCATCGCTCACCATGCGCTTAATTTCTTCTTCGGTGAGACCGGAGCTTGGCGTGATTTGGATCTTTTGTTCTTTGCTAGTTCCCAAATCTTTGGCCGAAACGTTCACGATACCGTTCGCATCAATATCAAAGGTCACTTCGATTTGGGGCAAACCTCTAGGAGCCGGAGGAATTCCCACTAGGTCAAAGCGACCAAGGGGTCGGTTATCGGCGGCGAATTCGCGCTCTCCTTGAAGTACGTTGATGGTCACCGCAGTTTGGTTGTCGCCTGCGGTGGAAAACGTTTGCGATTTTTTCGCCGGAATGGTGGTGTTTTTGTCGATCAACTTCGTAAACACTCCTCCCAAAGTTTCGATTCCAAGGGAAAGCGGAGTCACATCGAGAAGCAATACGTCTTTCACTTCACCCTGCAATACTCCACCTTGAATCGCAGCGCCCACGGCTACCACTTCATCGGGGTTCACACCCTTCGAGGGCTCGCGACCAAAAATTTCTTTCACCTTCTCTTGTACTTTTGGCATGCGAGTCATCCCGCCCACCAAAATTACTTCGTTGATTTCACTCTTCGAAAAGCCCGAATCCTTCAAACAGGTCTCACACGGCTTCACGAGAGAGTTAATCAAATCACCCACGAGGGCTTCGAGCTTGGAGCGCGAAATATTCACGTTCAAGTGCTTGGGTCCCGAGGCGTCAGCAGTGATAAAGGGCAAGCTAACGGTGGACTCTAACGAACTTGAAAGCTCATGCTTGGCTTTCTCGGCAGCTTCTTTTAAGCGCTGGAGAGCCATTTTGTCTTTACGCAGGTCAATTCCGTTTTCTTTCTTAAACTCATCTGCCAAAAAGTCGATGATCTTTTGGTCGAAGTTACCGCCGCCCAAGAAGGTGTCTCCGTTGGTGGCCTTTACTTCAAATACACCATCGCCGATCTCCAAGATGGAAATATCGAAGGTACCACCGCCGAGATCGAATACGGCGATTTTCATGTCTTTCTTCTTGTCCATTCCGTAGGCCAAAGCGGCTGCGGTTGGCTCGTTGATGATGCGTTTTACATCGAGACCGGCAATTCTTCCGGCATCTTTGGTGGCCTGTCTTTGCAAATCATCGAAGTAAGCGGGCACGGTGATTACGGCTTCAGTCACAGCTTGCCCCAAATAATCTTCCGCCGTCTTTTTCATCTTCATCAAAACTTGGGCCGACATCTCTTGGGGCGAGTATTGTTTGCCGCCCACTTCGATTCCCGCGTCGCCATTTTTCATTTCAACGATTTTAAATGGCGCAACTTTGATAAACTCTTGAACTTCCTTCGAAGAGAATTTTCTGCCGATCAAACGTTTCGCTTCGAAAATGGTTTTTTCGGGGTTGGTTACCGCTTGTCGTTTAGCAATCTGTCCGCAAAGGATCTCTCCTTTATCGGCAAAGCCCACAATCGATGGCGTAGTGTTCGCGCCTTCGGAGTTCGCGATAACTTTTGGGCTTCCGCCTTCTAAAACAGAAACGCAAGAGTTTGTTGTACCTAAGTCAATTCCAATAATTTTTCCCATAAAGCCTCCTAAAAATCGTTATTTCTTCGCCACGATCACGCGCGCGGCCCGCAGTAATTTTCCGTGAAGGGTGTAGCCCTTCTGAACTTCTTTCAAAATCGTTCCAGCTTCTTGAGCCGATTCCTCATCACCCACGGCTTCATGAAAGGCTGGATCAAACTTGGCACCGAGAGCGTTCACCACTTGCACGCCCTGGGATTTTAAGGTTTCCATTAGTTGGAAGTGAATCATTTCCACCCCCTGGCAAACTTGGGAAATAGTGCTGCCCTTTTCCCCGGCAACGCTCTTGGCGTGCACCACGGCGCGTTCAAAATTATCCACCACCTGGAGCAGGTCACGGAGAAAACCTTCGTGGCCAAATTTTAAAAAGTCCGCGCGATCGCGCTCATTTCTGCGTCGAAAATTCTCAAACTCGGAATACAGATAAAGGTATTTTTTTTCTGATTCCTGCAGTTTTGCCTGAAGTTCCGCTAATGGGTCCTTTGTGGCTGCGGCTTCGGCGCCCTCTTTGGACTCCTCTGGGCTAACCGTCGAATCATTTGAAGTATCTGTATTCATTGGCCTTTTTTCCTGCTTCTTAATAGTTCTTTCCTTAAGTGGAAATATGGTTTCGAGTGGCAAATTGTCAAGCCGTCAAACCCGGCTAAAAACAGGCTCAAATGAGTTTTTTTACGATCTCATCGGCCAGCATTCTGCCTTTTAAGGTAAGCACGAAATGGCCGTTGGAAAGGGTTGCTAACCCATCTTTTACAAATCTTTCGATTGCCGTAGGCTGACGGTCGAGGAGGGAATAGCCGAAATCATTCTCCCACCGCGTTAAATCGAGCCCCTCAAGGGTGCGAAGAGAGGTAAAAAGGCGCTCAATTTGGCGCTGTTCGGCGGAGAGGGATTCGCGTGATTCTACTGCGCTTTGTTCTAAATTTATTCTGTTTATATAGGCTTTCCAGTCGGGCACATTTTTCCAGCGCTCCTGTATACCATCGAAGCCATGGGCTGAAGGGCCAAGCGCAAAATAGGCGCCGCCGCGCCAATAGTTAGAGTTGTTTTTCGAGCGAAAGCCAGGTTTGCCGAAATTCGACATTTCATAGTGCTCATATCCTTGTGTTCGTAAAAATTCCGAAAGGCGCTCCACTTGCTCGCTGGCAAACTCATCATTGGGGAGCTGGGAGAAAAGAAAGTGTTTCGGCTCCAGGGTCAGGTGATAGGCGGATAAGTGAGGAATGCCGAGATCGACGAGTTTTTTGGCATCTTCAATCAGGGAATCCTGGCTCGTGCCGGGCACGGCATAGATTAGGTCAGCGCTGGTGTTGGGAAAAAGGCAGGCGATTTTCTTTATGCATTGAATGGCCTCGGCTGCGGAATGGGTGCGCCCGAGGCGCTTCAGGGTGGAATCCTCTAAGCTTTGCACGCCAAGGGAAAGGCGATTGATTCCTATCTCCGTCCAAGCGATCAGTCGTTCGTCTTCAATGGTGTTTGGATTTGCTTCTAGGGTTACTTCGGCATCGGAGGCCAAATGGTTTTGAAACCCGGAAATAAACTGTCCGAGTTCCTTAACGGGCGACACACTTGGGGTGCCGCCGCCTAAATATAACGCCTGGAGCTTGGGCTTCTCTCGATCCAAAAAGGTCCGTGCTTCTTTAGTAATGGCGGCGAGGAAAGCCGCTTGGTCAGACTCTTTGGTGCGCGCCGTATAGAAATCGCAATAGTGACAAATCACATCGCAAAAAGGAAAGTGGGCGTAAACGTAAGAGTAGTTCGACATCGAAGCGCACTATTCAACAAATACGCGGGGCGGTCAAGGTTAACCCCCTAATCAGTGCGGGCGTTCGATCGGCCTGGAGTTCGCTGTTTATTCTAATTTCTACTTATTTGCCCTGCTTCCGGGCTTTTTTGCCGGGGTCGCTTTGGGCGGCGTCTTCATCGAACGATCTTTTGGACGATACTTCTCCAGCATCGCTCGCGCATTGGCCAGTGAGGCTTTATCCTTAGCGGTGCCACCAAGCATTCTCGCCAATTCAAACTCGCGTTCCTCTTTGGTGAGCGGTATCACTCTGGCAATGGTGCGCTCTTTGCCATCGACTTTCTTCACCGATTTTTCCACATGGAAGTGATGGCTAGCAAATACAGCAACTTGCGGCAGGTGGGTAATACAAATTACTTGGTTGTTGGTTGCCACGCTTTGTAATTTAGCGCCAACGGCGATGGCGGTAGTGCCGCCAATGCCCGCATCTACTTCATCGAAAAGATACACACCCACGTTGCCCCGACTAGAAACAACATTATGCATGGCTAACATCACACGCGATAATTCCCCGCCCGAAGCCACTTTGTTGAGCGGGCCCATAGACTCGCCAGGATTGGCGGCGATCTGAAACTGGACCTCGTCGATCCCTGTCGCTGAGGGATTCGCCAATGATCCCATTTCCACTTGAAAGCGTGCGCCGCTCATGTGCAATTCGGTCAATTCCTTTTCCACTTGCCGCGAAAAATCCCGGGCCACCTTGGCGCGTTGTTTAGAGAGGGCGGCAGCTTCGTTTCTAAAATACTCGAGCGCATTTTTCATTGCCGCTTCGGCTTCTTTTAATGAGGAGTCGTGATTTTCTAATCGACTCAGCTCCTCTTGAAACCCGAGAAAATTATTCATAGCCTCTTGCAGGGTTGGACCATATTTCTTTTTCATTTTCGCTAATAGGGCAGCCCGCGCGTTGAGCTCTTCTAATTTATTTTCATCACGGGAAAGAGACTGAGAATAGGCGCGGAGGAAAATCGCAAATTCGTCGGCATGAATCTTAAATTGCTCGAGCAAATCCATGGCTGGTTGAAGTTTGGGATCCAGCTTCACTAAAGTCTTAATTCGA
Source organism: uncultured Bdellovibrionales bacterium (assembly GCA_964478795.1). GTDB lineage: Bacteria > Bdellovibrionota > UBA1018 > CAIPTA01 > CAIPTA01 > JAKFYM01. The sequence goes on from CAYZLH010000141.1 coordinate 6,406, forward strand.
TTGCTTAAGTTTCCCAGCGAATCCAATAGGGATGGGGCTTCTGAACTGTCATTACCCAGCACGGTGGCCTCGGCTTCGGCGGTAAATTCGAATAAATCTTCAGCGCTTTCTAATAATTTTAATTCCTGCTGAATTTCCGTATCTTCTGATGGGTTTTGGAGGGCGGCCTCTTCCAGTTCCTGGATTTGAAATTTCAAAAAATCAATTCGCTGGGCGCGCATGGATGAATCTGTCGATAGGCTTTCTAGAGCCTGCAGTTTTTCTTTCCAGGTTGAATATAGCGCTCGAATCTGTTTGCGCTTTTCCTCTAGATTTCCAAAACGATCAATCCAGAGGAGCTGTTCCTCGGCTCTTGCTAGCAGTTGTTGATCATGTTGGGAGCAAAGGTCCACGAGCGTGGCGGTAATTTTTTGCAAAGTCGCGATATTCACCATGCTGCCATTCACAAAAATTCGATTTTTTCCCGAACGGTGCACGATTCTTTTGATGATCAGGTCATCGCTGGATTCGATCCCAGAGGTCTCTAGGGCCTTACTTAGTTCGCCCAGCTCAGAAATTTCGAACAGAGCTTCTA
>CAYZLH010000142.1:0-2010 GCA_964478795.1 uncultured Bdellovibrionales bacterium
CCCATAGAGATAGCGACTTAACTTCGTCCAAAAAAGCATGGGGATCCAACTCATCGCCAAAATACAAAGTTTTACGTACGTCGCCTTCGACAAAAAAGGCTTTCCCTATTTGTTGCGTATAAAAATCGGATTTAAATGGATCCTCGCCGACAAAAAAATATACCGACCGTAAATCTCTGGTCTTAATTTCATCCTTTAGACGATTTTCCGAATATCCAGCCATAGTTAAAAAGTATCCACCATACGCTGATAGATACTGGCCATCATTTGCGATGCCATATATTGAATGGCTAGTCGATGTTCGCTTTCGTTGTTGAGTGAAATTGTAGACCCCTCATCGCCTAGGTCGATTCCCCCCGGATAAATTTTACTACCAGTGGCACTTTGCGAGAAAATCTCTCTACCGGTTCGATCCTTCAAGCGAACTAGACAAGTCACATTGCCATTAAATTGCGAGCCTACTTCCAACTCTTTACCGCCACTAACCACCGTCCTTGGGGACGAAACGGAAGTATCGACACCACTGACGGTTCCCAAGAGTACGGCGTCGGCCTCATCCTCAGAGGCCACTAGGCGAAAAGCTCCCGATTTTTGAAACTCTCGCACCATGGCTGATGAAAACAATTGCTCAACCCCGGGTCGGAAGGTTTCATTGCGAAATTGCTGAATATAAATTTTTTGAATACCGACTTCGGCCAAGGGATTCTTTTGGGCCTGGAAACTATAGCCACAGCCGCTCAATATAACGCACAACATTAATAAAAACTGCCGCTTCATGACTTGTGCTTACCACAGAACAACGGATACAAAAATGCATGCAGAAAAAACCGCCAAAATCAGCGGGACCCACCAAAATAGGCGATCTCCTCGGAGAATTCCTACAAACCAATATGCCAACAACGATCACGGACGAAGTCCGGCTGTTTGCCCATTGGAAAGATGCCGTTGGGGTGGAGATTGCGAAAAGAGCCTCCCCTGCTTCGTTTAAGAATGGAGTTTTATTCGTAGAAACTCAACATTCGGTCTGGATCACCGAGCTAAACGCTAGGCGCCATCATATCCAAAGAAAATTAAATGAACTTATGGGCAGAGAATCCGTGCGAGAAATTTATTTTCGTCGCTCAAAGAGTTCCCCCTGAATTCAACCACGGACGACAGATCAGACCTAGGGCTGGTTTCGGGACAAAGCGCGTAGATTTCCTCGGCATCTTTAGCTTAGAAAGAGCGATGGCTCTAACTTCAGACGGTCGTGCGGGCGGCAAAAAGATAGCAGCGTGGGCCTGATCGGTTGCTAAGGCATCTAATGCGGCATCAAGCTTGGCCACAGGTATACAATTCACGTTAGGGTATTGCTGCATTACAGTATAATCAAAGCGGGCAACGGCTAGCGAGGCAAGCTGCGGAGGAAGTTTCGCATCTGCTGGGAAATGAATCATTTTGGGCTTATCGGAGTGAGAGTGCAACGCCACCGCAAACGGTTCTCCCACTTTTACTTGGCCGATAAATTCGGAAATAGCCCCCACCCGCAAATCCGGAAGCTCAACAATTCGACAGCCAGCACGGGTTAAGTCGCCGTAAAACGACTCAGGTAACATCCAACCCTCATGGTGAATCGTGCGATGAATGGGCAAGATTAAAGTGTCCATGGAGCCCATGGAGCAAATACAAGCTAGAATTTTCCCGTCGCCCATGCCTAATCGATTATTTTCTTTCGCCGCTGCCAGACGATGGTGTCCGTCGAGCAAAAAAAGCGGGGCGCCTTCAAAAATCGCCTGCAAAGCCTTTGTTGTAGCCTGTTGTACTAAGGGCCACACCTCATGCTTCGAACCATCCAACTCCTGATGTGAAATCATGGGAGCTATATTGGCCACCGATTCTTCTAAAATTGCGCGAAGGTCTTTCGCTAAACTTTCATCGCATCCAACAAAAATTGGCGCCAGATCGGATTCACAGGCTTCAGTAGCCTGCCTTGCTCGCTCGACACCCTCCGAAATTACGTCTTCGTGAATA
>CAYZLH010000142.1:2020-6955 GCA_964478795.1 uncultured Bdellovibrionales bacterium
TGATCATGAATGTCTAGAGCGCAGTATAAGCCCCAGCGATTAATCTGTTTCCCCTCAATCACGCAGGACTGCCGTAAAACATAAAGAATTCGATCTTCGGCCAGATCAATCTCACCAGTAGAAATCCAAGCCTGCCAGGTCTCTCCCCGTTTTTCGGGCGAACCAACCAAGACGTTACGAAATGATCGAGAATTGTCCGATCCACCCCACAAATGTTCGGCCGAATCTAAATCAGAGACGGCAAGAGCAGAGATCTGTTGAAGATTTTTCTTCGAATAATACGCAGCAAAAAATGATTCTAGCAAAATCTCTCCCCTAGAAAGGTAAATATCTGGACGTATCGAGCTTCAATCCGTCACGAATTCCCAAGCGATCTAACCCTCTCAGAGCGACAAGATCAAGAGGATCTTTTTTTAACGCATTCTGAAAACTCTTCTTCGCTTCTTCGGTTCGATTGCTTTGCAGTTGCAATTCGCCCAACAAACTCCAGCCATCGGATCGGGTTGGGTTGGCTGTGACCAAATTCTCTAAGTGTTTCTCTGCCAAATCCTTTTTCCCTAGCCGTGTATAGGACTTGGCAATAAGTAGATTGAGACCGAAACTGTTCCGTTCCCTATTTACGTCTTTTAAAAGATCGATGATCTCAGCAAATTTTCCATCCTTAAAACGATGGTAGCCCACTGCCTTTAAAATATTTGGATCCCCCGGGGCTGCGGAAAGCGCTAAATCCAACATTTTTCCGGCTTCCCCCATTCTCGACTGAATACAAGATAGTAATGCATCCACTGCCGTGGCCAATGGAGATGGTTTATTACCAGCCGCGCCACCCGGCACGTTCAATTCTCGAAGCTGAGTTCGGGCGAAAGAAAAGAAATCAGAGTCACTCATCTTTCGATAGTTAATTATCCGAGTAGGCGGATCCAAATCAGGCAAGTTGTCCAAAACGGCACGGAAGTCAGAATCAGCTTCACGAATTCCATTTTTCCTCAATCGATAGATAGCTAAACCTAGCCTAGCCTTCGCCGAATTTGGATTCGCCTCCAAAGCTTTTGAATAGGCTGCCTCAGCGGTTGGATCGTTTCCTTTAGAGAATACCTCTTTGGCCCAACCCAGAAGCACGCCCGCATCTTCCATCAATGGATCTTCTCGACTCAGAGACCCCACAACCACACTTAAGGTTTGGATGGCCTCGCCCGGAGCACCAATTTTAAGTTGAGCAAGTGCTAAGTTATAACGAAATACCGGGTCGGCTGGAAATGACTGAACAATCCTTTTGAAAATTTCTACTGACCCTTCGCGATCCCGGTCGAATCGATAAATAGCCAATAAATTATCCACTTCACCTTCAGACTCTCGCGTATCAGCTAGAGTCTTTGCCGTCTGTAACGACATTACTGCACCATCACCATCAAAAAGAAATTCTTTCTTTACTAAAGCTTGGGCAATTGGAAATAGAGTTTTTCCCTTACTTCCAGATTCTAGTTCCAGATCTGCCAACGACTCTTTGGCCGCTTCTAAATTAAAAAATAGCAACGACTTTCGGATTGCTTCATCTGCGGATAACTGCGATTTTCTCGATGAAATCGAAGGATCTTTTTTAGAATCTGTTCCACTTAAAATTACTGCTATCGAAACCGCGGCTACCACCATCAGCGTGAGAAATATACCCACACCCACGACCACTTTATTAACTGGTTTTCGGTTTGGATCACTGAAGTCATCAGAAGGCAAAATAGTAGCCTGAGAATCAGGAGTATCCACCGGCACATTTACGATGTTCGAAGCTTTCCCCTGTGTGGCGCTATTCGATTTATCTCCAGATTTTAGCACTGTATTGATCGGCTTCGGTCTTTCGCCAGTAAATCCCTTCCGCTCACTGGGCAGGGTGTCGGCCTTTACCGTGGCTCGTTTCAATAAATCACTTTTTGCACTGTCTGGATTCGACGGACTCTCCGCAGGTGAAATCGAGGCCGGTGTTTTTTCTTTACTTGAAACATCGATGCCAGTTCGCGTCTGAATCGACAATGATTCACCAAAATCCTCGGCAAATTCGTCGTTGAGCCATTGAATCTGACCGGCGCCTACTCCCGAATTATCTGCGCCAGTATTTGCAGCGGGCGCTTGCGTAACAGTCGTAATTTGAGTGGCCTCAATTTGGTCGCCAGATAAGTCTGCCTGGGTCAGTGTCGATGTCATTTGAGTCGGCTGTTCATCAACCTTAATCCCCAATTCAGGAAAAAATTTTGCAACTTCTGCTTTTTCTTCTACGGCAAACCAATACGAATTTGCCCTAGCTATCTCTGTTTTAGACTTCAGTTGTCCTTTTTTTAATAGTTGCAAGACTTCGTTGTGATTGAAAGGACCACGAATAGTGTTTAAATTATCGCGGATCAGCCAACCTAGTTCTGAATCATTCATCATAGAAAAACCCTCGGAACTCTTGTTGAAATTCCCGTAAGAATTTCCCATGAAATCGTATTTGCTATTTTTGCTAATTCTTCTGCTCGAATCTGATCTTTACCGTCGCAACCTAAAAGAACCGCCCGATCCTCGGTTGTAACTCCCCTTACATCGGTAACATCCACCATTGTTAAGTCCATACTTACCGTACCAATGACATTGCAACGCTTTCCACGAATCAGCACTTGCGCTCGATTCGAAAAAATTCTTCGATAACCATCGCCATAGCCAACACCTAGAACCGCCATCTTCATTTTCTTTTTACTGCGATAGGTTGCTCCATAGCCGACGGACTCACCCTTTTTTAGTTCACGAATTTGATAGACTTGAGCTGTCCATTTGGCCACCGGAAATAGTTTGTCGTTTCCCAATCCGTACATCGAAAGCACCAAACGTACCAAATTTCCCCTCGGAAACAGGCCAGACTCTAAGCCAGCAGAATTGCAGAGATGCCGCCACTGAATCTCCATACCTAGGGCAGCAAATTCATCGCAAACTCTCGCAAACTCTTTTTCCTGACGCTTCGTAAGGACATTGGATTTTAACTCACCGATGGCCAAGTGGCTCATTAATCCTCGCACCACAATCTGCGGATTTAGTTTGAGAATCCGCAGGCAATCCTTCAATTCATCTAGGTCTATACCTAGACGATTCATACCGGTGTTGAATTTCAGGTGAACGATTCGACTTACGCCTAAACTTTTCGTGGTACTTGCGGCTTGATTTAAAATTCGAAGTGAGCTGATTACTGGGATTAAGTCACAAGTTTGCAAGCATCGATCCAAATCAGAATCATAGTGTTGAATTCCCGAAAGTACATAAACAGGTTTGCGAATTCCTTCACGACGAAGTTCAATCCCTTCCTCGACATTCGCCACGCCAAAACCATGCAGTCCTTGTTCGGGAGTAAATTTATCTAATGCTTGTGAAACTGCAGAATGGGAATGACCGTACGCATCGCTCTTTAGTAGAACAAGTATCTCTTTGCCTTTCGCCTTATTGGCCAAAAGTTCAAAGTTCTTTTTCAGTCGTTTTAAATCGATTTCCAGTGTCGTTTGGCGCACTTGCCAAGGACGACTGACTTCCTTTTGCATACATAGATTGTAGCAATTGCCCTAAGCTATCGCAAAACATGGATGTACTTACGATAAGACTCTCGAGATTTCCCATTACGTCGCTTAGATCGGCCGAACCTTCCCAGCCTTTGGCGTATATAACCAAAATGGCGCCTTTTGTTCCACTACACTGAATTGGAAAAATCTGTATAGCGTTTTCCAGTGCGCTATCCGTCGCGGTTCGTTTCAGATTCCACCGTTGAAACGCTTCCGTGTCTTCTAAGGTAGAAAGTAAAGAAGGCTTTCCTAAATAAATCCTATTTTCTTGTAAAAAATTATTCTCGGCTGACGATAAATTTCCTGCTCCGTGTATGGTCTCGGGCACCAGCGAGAAAGATGTAGGCGAATACCGATAAAAAGCAAAGGTAACGTGTGGACTTCGCTTAGCAATCATGGTGCAGAGCTGAGACCATACCTGCTTCCCTGTTACCTTCGGCAATACTTTGTTCTGAAATTCTTCCAGCAGATGAATCCGATTTTCAAGAGCAACCCGGATCTCCATGGCCTCATTTCGATCGCGAGCCAGCTGCTGCAGCTCCTGATCTTTGTGATTCACTTCCTCTAAAGCCCTTTGAGTTTCCGATCTAGCATTTTCCAGATACTCCAATGCTTCATCATCTAAACGAGATTCATCGAACACTCGCTCCAATCTTTGTGTAGTCGAATTCCCTCGAATGGCTAAGCCCATTGAAAGAGCAGATAAAAACAAAAAGCCGAGACTCGACCAGAACAAAAATGAATACTCCACGGCACCAAAAGGAAATTTAGGCCACTCGCTGCCCACTAGGATCTCCAAAGACGGGAGCGGGGTCCAAGAGCCGAATGCCTCGCGCCCTTCCAGACCCAAATAGGTACGAACAAATGGAGAAGAAAGTCCTTTGTCTAGTTCCTGAATTCCCGCTGCCACAGGCTTAATGTTGGCAGCATTTGAACCAATAAATCGATGTAACGGGTGATAAATTACCGTGCCATCTTTGAGAGCGATCCAAACTTTGATGCCGTCTTCTGACCGTAAAGATGCAAAAAAGGCCTCTGGTGAGTAGGCCGAAGCAAAATTAGTTTGATCAACGCTTCCTTTTACAAATAAATAATATTTCCCTTTAGATTGATAAAGCGTAAGCGGAGATTCTGCGCGCAAATGATCTTCGAGTGCATCCTCGAGAAGAGCATCATCTAAAACACCAGCGGCGCGAATCCGGCGACCGTCTACAATAATCCAGCGAGGCGCATCTGGTTCGGTAAGCGCGGTGTCGGAAAGAAACGAGCGCATTTTCGCCTTTTTCTTCCATCGTTGGAGCGTCAGTAAGGCGTCGCGCTCGGGGCGTCTCATTCCTTCAAAAATTCGACCGGCGAGAGCTTG
>CAYZLH010000143.1:0-6948 GCA_964478795.1 uncultured Bdellovibrionales bacterium
ATCAGCGGCCCGTGAATAAATTTGTGGCGCAGTTTATTGGCTCTCCGGAAATGAATTTCTTCCGCGTACAACTTAGTCACGGCAAGTATTCGCTGGGCGGAAAGAATTTTGCACTACCGACCAGCGAGTCCGGCGAATTTTATTTGGGAGTGCGCCCAGAACAAGTACGGCCAAGTAGTGGAAGCGAAACTTCCATCGCGGCCAAGGTCGACTTTACGGAATATCTAGGCGCTCACGCCTTAGTGCACTCCAAACTTTCGGGCAGTGGAGAAAGTTTGTATTCCTTGCAGGGAAATCATCATTTGCCAAAAATTGGTGAATCACTACAGTTTTCTTGGGCACCGGAAGAAGTGCATTTATTCCGAGCCGATTCTGGATTGAGGGTATTATGAAAAAATTCGCATTACCGATCTTTGTTTTCATATTTCTCCACGCCGAAACCAGCTTGGCCGCCAAACGCACGGTGATGATTCAACTATTCCAGTGGAATTGGAATTCTATCGCGGAGGAGTGCGAGCGTGAATTGGGGCCCATGGGAATTGCGGCTGTGCAAGTGTCGCCCCCGCAAGAGCATATTGTGCTAGAAAATTCGCCCTGGTGGGAACGCTATCAGCCAGTGAGTTACAAAATCCATTCTCGTTCCGGCACTCGCGAAGAATTTCGCTCCATGGTGGCTCGCTGTAAATCCGCTGGAGTGGATGTGTATGCCGACGTAGTGCTGAATCATATGACGGCCTTCGCGCAAGGAGTGGGATTTGCCGGTACTCCTTATCGTCACTATTTTTACGAGAATCTCTGGAGTCCAGAGAGTTTTCATCGCTGCGGGCGTAACGGCAACAATGGGCTCGTGGATTTTTTTGATCGCTTCGAGCTACACAATTGCGACTTACTCGGAATGGCCGATTTGCACACTGGGAAAATCGGGGTGCAGCGACGCCTCGCTGATTATCTCAATGATCTCTTGGATCTCGGTGTAGCGGGTTTTCGCATCGATGCCGCCAAACATATTTCACCTGAAGATCTGCACGGCATTTTCCGTTTTGTTCAGCGATCGCATTACCGCGTTTTAGAATTGATCTTGAGTCCCGGAGAGCCCGTTTCTGCCGAAGAGTATCGGGCAAACGGCGATATTAACAATTTCGCCTATGCCTATCAGTTGGGTGAGGCCTTCACCTCGGGTGATATTCGCTCGTTGCCCACTTTGGCTTGGGGCTCGGGAATTTCCAGTGATGACGCCGTCGTGTTTTTGGAAAACCACGATCTTGAGCGTAGGCCCGATTCCGAACCGATTCTCTCCTTTCGCAAAAGTTCTCCGGCTTTTCGTTTGGCCATGACCTTTCTCCTGACCTGGCCCTACGGTTACCCTCAGTTATATTCAGGACTAGACTTCACGGATTACGACGCGGGTAGTCCAGTTCGATCTGATGGTTTTCTCGAAGACGCAACCAAGCTTGGTGTTTGCCAGGCCCCGTTCAATTGTATGCATCGCTTGCCCTGGGTTCGGGATTTAGTAAAATTCCGGAACTTCACCGATGAGGTGTTTCGCGTTACCTCTCTAGTATCGGGGTGGGATTTTCTATCCTATGGTCGTGGTTCATTGGGACATGTAGTGCTGAATGCCTCTTCCCAGCGCCAGCATTTTGAGCTGAAAACCGATCTAACCCCTGGAAAATATTGTAACAACTTGCGAATCAGCGAAACGGCAAACCTAGTTTGTGGCGAAGTGGACGGGCGGGGGGTCCTGCGGATCACTTTGCCTGGCCTCACTCCTTGGGCCGTGGTTTCGCCGTTTTTACGCGAAAAGTTCCGCAAAAATTGAATTGCGACTCGAATTTCGTTGCCGAATCTCTGGAGTAACTGCAACGCATTGGATCAAATTCCTGAAATTTTTCCGGCAAATTATTTGAACCAACGGCCCATTTTTTGCTGGATTCTTCCTTTCAAATAGTGTCTAAAGGGGGTTTCCAAAGGCAGTAGTGCGCTTTTCGGGGCTATTTTATAGTCGAAAATTTTCGAGCGGTGTGAACGTTATATGGATAACAACCAGCAGAAGTGGGTAAATCTTAGTTTTGTAGCAGCGGCTCTATTATTTGCCTATGTGAGTTTTGTTTTAGCGACAAAATTCTCGGTAGTGCTCGATGTAGAAGGCAGAATTCGCGCTTTGGATAAGATCTTGATGGGTAGTTCGGCCGTGATCGGCTTTGCAATCTTTTTGGGTCTTTGGAAGAGCAGTGTAGCTAACGGTTTTATGAATGAAGTTGTTGCTGAAGTTTCGAAAGTAACTTGGCCCACTCAGAATGAAACCTTTAAGGCCACCATTGCTGTGTTGATTGCTGTTACCATCGCCGGGGTAGTGCTTTGGACGGTGGATAGCATTTGGGTTTATTTTATCGGATTAGCTATCTAATCCACATTTTTGGAAGGGTTTCCCGTGTTGGGTGACGAAAACGAAAATATGGAAGCGGATTTGGTGGATGGCGCCGAAGAGGTGGTGGAATCCTCTACGGAGCGTAAGCCTCTGACCGATGTCGAGTATCCCGACCACAAATGGTACGTGGTGAATGCCCATTCCGGAATGGAATATAAGGCTAAGCTTTCTTTAGAAGAGCGCGTACGTTCCTTGGCGAAGACGGATTTGATTTCCGAAGTAGTCGTTCCCGAGGAGACAGTGGTTGAGTTGGTAAAGGGTCAGAAGAAAACCACCAAGCGTAAGTTTTTCCCTGGATATATTTTAGTAAAAATGAAGCTCACCGACGAGTCTTGGCACTTGATCAAAAACACCGCCAAGATCTCTGGTTTTGTGGGTGACAAACGCAATCCTGTGCCCGTGCCTGAGAGCGAAATTCAGCGCATGACGAATCGAATTTCAGAAGGTGCTGCGCGACCAAAGTCGAAGGTGAATTTCTCGGAAGGCGAGAAGGTTCGCGTAGTAGATGGTCCTTTCAATAATTTCAATGGCGTAATCGAAGATATCAATGCGGATAAGGGCAAGTTACGAGTGCTCGTAAGCATCTTTGGTCGTTCCACTCCGGTGGAGCTCGATTTCGTTCAGGTAGAGAAAGTATAAGTTTTCGGAGGTTTTTGTGGCTAAGCAGTTAACAGGTCAGATTAAATTACAAATCCCAGGCGGACAAGCCAACCCAGCTCCCCCTGTAGGTCCGGCGCTTGGTCAGCGTGGTGTGAACATCATGGAGTTTTGTAAGGCGTTTAATGCCGCTACCAAAGATGCGCAGGGAATGATTATTCCCGTAATCATCTCGGTATACTCTGATCGTTCGTTCACGTTTATCACCAAAACCCCACCGGCTTCGGTATTGCTGAAAAAAGCTGCCAAAGTTGAAAAGGGTTCGGGCGTTCCCAATAAGAACAAAGTGGGAAAAGTTTCCAAGAAACAAGTGGAAGATATAGCCAAATTGAAATTGAAAGATTTAACAGCTGCCAGTGTAGATGCCGCAATGCGAACCATTGAGGGCTCTGCGCGCAGTATGGGAATTACGGTTGAGGGCTAAACCCCTCTCTTACATGTGGGAGATTTCTTCGGAAGTCGCTTGCACCACAGGAGGTAGATAAGTGAGTGTAAAAACGAACGACGGCGTGAAGCGAGGAAAAAAATTCCGCGCTGCTGCCGCAAAAGTAGATCGCGAAAAGAAACATTCCGTTGATGAAGCATTGAAAATCGCTACGGAAGTTGGTTTCGCTAAATTCGATGAAAGCGTAGATGTATCCGTGAATCTCGGCGTCGACGCGAAGCAATCCGACCAGCAAGTGCGTACGGCTGTTGTGCTTCCCCATGGTGTGGGAAAAACGACTCGCGTTATCGCGTTCGCTAAAGGTGAAAAGGCGAAGGAGGCCGAAGCCGCTGGAGCTGATTTTGTTGGTGCCGAAGATTTGGTGCAAAAAATTAACGAAGGTTGGTTGGATTTCGATAAGGACGTAGCTAACCAAGACCTGATGGTGGCAATTTCCAAAGTTGCCAAAATTCTCGGTCCTCGCGGTTTAATGCCCAACCCAAAATTGGGAACGGTTTCTGTAGATATCGCTAAAGCGGTAAACGAGCAGAAGGCTGGTAAAATCGAGTTCCGTACAGAAAAGTCTGGAATTGTTCAATGTATGATTGGCAAGAAAAGCTTTGGACCGAAGAAGTTGAAAGAAAATTTCGACGTATTCTTCGCCACTTTGTTGCGCTTGAAGCCACCCACATCAAAGGGTGTCTACATTAAGAAAGTTAGCATTTCTACAACAATGGGTCCTGGGATTATTGTTGATCCTTCGGATGCCTCAAAAGGTTTGATTTAAGGGGTAGCCAATGAAAGTCGTAACTAAGCAAGAATCGGTTGCACAGCTGAAAGACAGTTTCAGCAAAGCTTCTGCCGTGGTGTTTGCCGACTATAAAGGCGTAACCTCGGAAGATATGAACGCCTTCCGCCGCTCCATGCGAGACAAAAAAGTGGTGGTGAAGGTCGCAAAAAACAATTTGGTACGGATCGCTCTAAAGGGAACTCCTAAGGAACAGGCAGTAGAAAAACTGGCTGGCCCTGTGGTGACCTGCTTCGCTCTTGGTGATGCAGTAGAAATGGCAAAAGCTGTTTCTGAATTCGCTAAGAAGGTGGAAGCATTTTCCATTAAAGAGGGATTCCTGGGCGACCAGGTGATGAATGAGGCTCAGATTAAGCAACTGGCTACACTCCCTTCGCGGGAACAGCTAGTGGCCCAGTTGTTGAGTGTCATGAACGGGCCAATCAGAAACTTCGTCACTGTGCTTAATGCAGTACAAAGGGATTTTACCCGAGTGCTTCAGGCCGTTGCCGATAAAAAGGGTCAACAAGGGTAAGTCGAAACAATTTAATAACCATCTAGGAGGATACTTAAATGTCTACCAATATATCTAAAGAAGATCTCATTTCCGCCATCGAATCGATGACGGTTTTGGAACTTTCCAATCTTGTAAAAGAGCTTGAGCAGAAGTTCGGCGTGTCCGCAGCTGCTCCTATGGCTTTCGCTGCCGCTCCTGGCGCTGGCGCTGCCGCTGCTGCTGAAGAGAAGACGGAATTCACCGTAGTTCTCGCTGCTGCTGGCGACAAGAAAATCGAAGTGATCAAGGAAGTAAGAGCTATCACTGGTCTTGGCTTGAAAGAAGCTAAAGATCTAGTGGAAGGTGCTCCGAAGCCCGTGAAAGAAGGCGTTGCTAAGAAAGACGCTGAAGAAATGAAGAAAAAATTAGAAGCCGTTGGCGCAAAAGTTGAAATTAAATAATTTCAACCGCTACAACGCTAGCTAGTTTTGCACTCCCCGCTTGCCCTTGGGCATAGTGGGGAAGTGCCATTTCATAAGATCAAAAATTTTTTGGGAATTAAGCAGGGAAACACATGGCGTCTTTATTCACTAGTATCAGACAAGTACGTAAGAATTACGCAAAGATTCACAGAAGCATTGAAATCCCCGATCTCATTGAATTACAGAAAAAATCCTATGCAGATTTTCTGCAAATGGATGCGGAGCCAAGCAAGCGCAAAAATTCCGGCTTGCAGGCCTCGTTTCATTCTGTTTTTCCAATCGAAGATTTCAATAAAACTGCCACTTTGGAATTTGATTCTTACGTTTTAGAGGCACCGAAGTATGACGTACGCGAGTGCCGTCAACGTGGGATGACCTACGCTGCCCCTCTTAAGATCACTGTTCGCTTGATCGTGTTTGATGTTGATGAGGGTTCTGGTAACCGCAACATCCGCGACATTAAAGAACAAGAAGTCTACATGGGCGAGATTCCCTTGATGACCGATGCCGGTTCTTTCATTGTTAACGGAACTGAGCGTGTGATCGTATCCCAGTTGCACCGCTCTCCCGGTGTGATTTTTGATCACGACTACGGAAAAACCCATTCCAGCGGAAAATTGCTTTACAGCGCTCGTATCATTCCCCATCGCGGATCTTGGTTGGATTTTGAATTTGATCACAAAGATATCCTTTGGGCACGTATCGACCGCAAACGTAAATTCCACGCCACGATTATATTGCGCGCCTTGGGAATGTCTGTTCAAGAAGTCCTCAACACGTTCTATCGCGTGGAAACTTATTCTTTTGAGAAAGAAAAAGTATTTCGCGAGCTAGATTTCGACTTGATGCTTGGCCAAAGAGCCGACGAAGACCTCTTGCACCCAAAAACCGGCGAAGTATTGGTGAAGAAGAACAGAAAATACACCAAAGCCGTAATCGACAAGGTGAAAGAGTCTGGTCTAAAGCGCATTGAAATCCCGGTGGAAATGTTGGCCGGCAAAGTAGTTGCTGAAGATCACGTAGACTCCAAAACCGGCGAAGTGTTGGTGGAAGCCAATACGGAGCTTTCGGAAGATGCGATTCGTAAGCTTTCGAAGCAGTTGAAAAAAATCCGCGTAATCTTTACCGATCCAATCACCGTAGGTTCTTTCATCCGCGACACGCTTGTTGCTGATAAAATGAATACTCAAGAAGAGGCATTGATCGAAATCTATCGAAGAATGCGTCCTGGTGATCCTCCGACGATTGAAGCCGCTAAAGAACTTTTTGAAAACATGTTCTTTAACCCAGATCGCTACGACCTTTCGAACGTAGGTCGTTTGAAGATCAACTATAAATTCCCTCACTTAAATATCCCTGCGGATAAAACCACGCTTACCCATCAAGACATCATGGAAACGATGAAGTATTTGACGGATTTGAACAACGGTGTGGGCGTGATCGACGATATCGATCACCTCGGTAACCGTCGCGTGAGAGCCGTGGGCGAGTTGTTGGAAAACCAATACCGCATCGGTCTCGTAAGAATGGAAAGAGCGATCAAAGAACGCATGGCTCTTCAAGAAATCGAAACCTTGATGCCCCATGATTTGATCAACCAAAAGCCCGTAAGCGCCGTAGTAAAAGAATTTTTCGGCTCTTCTCAGCTTTCTCAGTTCATGTATCAAACCAACC
>CAYZLH010000144.1:0-6859 GCA_964478795.1 uncultured Bdellovibrionales bacterium
GCTTGACCCTTCCCGACCTGATGCCCTCGATGAGCTTACGGTGGCAGACCGCATGACCTGGCCAGCCCTCACTGTTCACGAAGAGATGCCCATCTATCAGGTGGCCGAAGGTATGGTAGACGAAAAGGTATCCGCATTCCTTGTCACCCGAGACAAGCTCGTGGTGGGTATCGTTACCAGTGAAGATCTAATGCGTCTGCTGGCGAAAATAACCAAGCCCCAAGCGACAAAGCGGGATTTTCTCTACTCCCCAGTGCTGAAAGAGGCCATGCAGGAATTGCAGATGGCGGGGATTTAACAACCTGCTTCAGAAATAATTCTTACTTGCGACCACGGCCGCCCCTGTTCAATTGGGGCGTTCGTGTTTAAAACAATTGAATGGCCCTGCGCAAAATTTTGCATATCGACATGGATTGTTTTTACGCAGCCGTGGAAGTGAAATATCGTCCGCAGCTAAAGGGTAAGCCGATTGGAATTGGTGGACCACCGGAATCCCGTTCCGTATTATGCACCGCTAGTTATGAGGCGCGTAAGTTTAAGGTGCGATCAGCGATGCCGTCTAGCACAGCGGTCCGTCTGTGCCCCCAACTGATTCTGATTCCTCCCAATTTCGATTTGTACAAACAAGAGAGTAAAAAAGTTCAGGAAATTTTTTATCGATTTACTGATCGGGTAGAGCCCCTTTCCTTAGATGAGGCCTATTTAGACGTAACGCAATCTCCCCATTTTCAAGGGAGTGCCACCTGGATTGCCCAAGAAATCAAACGATTGATCCGCGATGAATTGGGTCTGACGGCGTCGGCGGGCGCTGCCCCCAATAAGTTTTTGGCCAAAATTGCCAGCGACTGGCGCAAACCCGATGGTCTCTTTGTGATTCGGCCGGAAGATGTTTCTTCCTTCATCACTAAACTCGAAGTGGGAAAAATTCCCGGTGTAGGTAAGGTTACGGAAGCACAATTTCGGCAACGCGGGATCCATACCTGTGGCGATTTGCAAAAACGTTCGCTGGGGGAATTGCGGGAATGGCTTGGGTCTAGAGCCAATTATTTTTCCGAAATGGCCCATGGTCGGGATGATCGGGGGGTTGAGGCTCGGGGTGAACGAAAATCGCTTTCGGTGGAAACGACTTTTTCTACCGACCTGGCTTCCTTTCCGGGATGGAAAAAGAAAATGTATGGTCTATACGAGGATTTTGAGCGTAGGTTCCGCCGTTCTGGACAACTAGAAAAGATCCGCGGCCATTTGGTGAAAGTGAAGTATCGTGACTTTCAGGCGACTACCCATGAGGTGAGCGCCCGTCAGTTTCCGACTGAGGATCAGTTTTTGCGCCTCTTAGAAAGAGTTTGGGAAAAACGCAGTGATCCCATACGATTAATGGGACTAGGCGTTCGCCTTGAAGGCGATGCGACATCAAAGGAAGAGAAAGTCCAACCTGCTGAGACGGAGCAGCTATCATGGAATTGGTAGAGAAAATGGCCCTTTTCAAGGGCGAAAAACTGGCCCATACTCACGAGTCTGTGATGAATTCTGAGCGTAAGAAACGGTGCATTGATTGGCTATCGCAGCGGGCCTTTCCCTTGTGGTTTGAAAAGGGAAGAACCGGGGATTCCTTTCATGAAGGTTTAGACTATCAAGGGCAACCGAAGCTTGGAATTCAGCGTTGCATGATTCAATGGCGACAAGTGTATTGTTTTACTGTGGCTCATCAGCTCAATGCATTTCCTCGCGAGAAATGCCTAAACGCGGTGGTGCGGGCCGCAGAATTTATTGATCAACATTACACTCTCCCGAGCGGTGGGTTTGCGCATGCGATTGATTCCGGGCGCAAGCAATCCATGGCCTATGCGGATCTCTACAATCAGGCATTTAGTTTGTTTGGCCTGGCTTGCGTGTATTCCCTAACCAAGGATAGTCGCTGGAAAGATCGGGCCATTCGTCTGCTCGATTACCTCGAGCGCGAACGAGTTGCTCCTGCGGGCGGCTTTACCGAAACCGATGGCGTCACTGAGAAATACGAAAGTAATCCACATATGCATTTGTTCGAGGCTCTGCTCGCCTGGCAGGAGATTGAGCCAGATTCGCGCTGGCGTAGCGGCGCCGAGCAGATCGGAAAGTTGTGTCGACAAAAATTTATCGATCCCCAGTCTGGATTTTTGGCGGAGCATTTTCAGCAAAATTGGCAGCCCATTCGCGAGGCGAAGGGTTTTGTCGCCGAGCCGGGGCACCACTTCGAGTGGAGCTGGTTGTTTAGCTGGGCCGAAAGCTTGGGCGTAATTACTGCCTCGCAGGAAAAATTCGCGCTCTTTGGCAAGGCTAATGAATTTGGAATTTGTCCCACTCGTCGCTGCATCGTCGACGAAATATATTCTGATGGCAGTGTAAAGAAAGCCACGGCTCGGTATTGGCCGCCCTGTGAAAAAGTAAAAGCAGCGGTACGATTAGGTAGTGTGTCTTCTGGTGAGCAGCAAAAGCAGTTTTTTGCTGAGGCGGATTCTGCACTCGATCTTTTGTTTCGTTATCTAGATACGCCTTTGCCGGGATTGAGCTGGGATGTACTCCAAGAAGATAATTCTTTCTCTCCGCATCCGCCCAGAGCTAGTTCGCTCTATCACATTGTGAATGCGATGAAGGAATATATTCAGTATCGCTAACAAGGTGCTGGAGATGAAAAATCGGCGCTATGATTTGCTCGCTCGCGCAATGAATTCCTGCAAGGATCGAACGAGGCGAATTAGATCATGGTGTTTGTTAGAATCCTAGCTACACTTTCTAAATAATTTCATGAATGGGTTACACTGCCCACCATCGAAAAATTACCGTTTCGCTCTAAGGAATCCTATAAATATTTCCAAACGGAATTTGTCCCTTATTTGAAAAAGTACTCGATTTCGCCCCAGCTAAAAAATAGACTGTCTACACGCTGAAATATAACTCTGGCACAAAATATGCTCATAGCCCTGCCTGAGCGATTTGGCTTTCACGGAGGGGGAAAAATGAAAGTTCGACCAAGTGTAGTTTTAGCAGTGTTGTGGGCCGTAGCATCCTTGCCAGCGGTTGGGGCCGAGTTTGAGCAACAGTGGGCCTTAGAAAATACGGGGCAAGAAGTTTGCCGATTCGATGGCAAAAATTGTCAGGCTGGAGCGGCCGGAGTGGATATCAAGGCCAAACAGGCTTGGGATAAAAATGCGGACTGTTCGCGAGTGATTACTGCCGTATTGGATTCCGGTGTAGATCAACGGCACCCTGATTTAGCGGCCAATCTCCTCCCAGGAAAGAACTTTGTGGGCGACGCTGCCACCGATGATCCCCAAGATGACAACCTCCACGGGACGCACGTCAGTGGAATCATCGCCGGCGCGGGCACCGTGGCCAAAGGTGTGATGGGCGTCTGTGCCAAAGCAAAGATTCTTCCTGTGAAGGTGGGTAGTGCCGAAGGGTATCTCACTGATGCGGATGTCTTGGAAGGAATCGACTGGGCGGCAGCTCAAGGAGCGAAAGTGGTTAACGCCTCTTTCGGTGGTGGTCCTCCCAGTGAAAACGTAAAAGGTGCCATTGCCCGTGCGAAAGATACGCTTTTTATCATCGCCGCTGGGAATGGAAATATGTGGGGATTGGGCTATGACATCGACAAAAACCCTGTGTACCCAGCTTCTTACGACTTGCCGAATATTGTGGCAGTTGGCGCTACGGACAATCGCGACCAATTAGGCAAGTTTTCTAACTTCGGGAAAGCAAAAGTGCATTTGGCGGCCCCTGGAGTAAATATTTTGAGTACCATGCCTTCACAACCGACCGAATCGATGACTCGCTATAAGATACCGGCGTACGCTGGAGCGATCGATGGAACTTCAATGGCCACGCCATACGTAGCGGGAGCTGCTGCTCTGTTGTGGTCAAAGTATCCGCGTTACTCCATCACCACGATCAAGCGGCGCTTGTTGGCGGCGGTGGATGCCATCCCAGCGCTTGAAGGAAAAGTTCAAACTGGTGGCCGTCTTAACCTTCAAAAGCTATTTGCAGAATGAGATTACTGATTTTAGCACTCCTGTTGGGTACTGCTCTCTTCTTCTTTGTTAAAACTCAGGGAGGAGGGGAGCAGATTTTTTCGGTAGACGGTGTGACAGTGCAAGATGAGATCCAGCAAAATTCGGCGAGTGCAATTCCCGCGGAAGAGGTGTCGGCTCTCGCTGCAGCTCCGCAACAAGCGGGAGAGCGGGAGGCAGCCAATGAGCGAGTATTGGCCGCGAGGTCTCTATATTTTCCGCATGCCCCGGAGGTTTCACGCACGGAGATCTCGCGTGGAGACGGCAAAGAAGTGCGGCGAATCGTAAAAACGAACCTTCACGAGCCTTATGTGGAAATTCGGGAGAGTGTACAGCGAAAGAATGGGCAGGAGATGATTGTGGCTCAAGAAGCCATGGTCGCGAATCAAGTGTTAATGCCTAAGCCCACCGAAGATCTGACCGATGTAACGACCAAATTATATTCCTTAGGGGCCTTTCGCGTGCAGGAAAAAGGGGCGTCCTTGCTCGTCACGTTTCGCGGAGATCCAAATGATCCCATGGCCCTCGAGGGATTTTTAGCCAAAGTAAAAGCGGCCTTTCCCGATATCGCCGCAATCGAACCCAATTATATTCGTAAACTATTTTCCGTTGAATAAGTTTGTTCTTTCGCTAAAGTGAAGGGATGAAACCCATCCATATTCGCTTAGCCAAAAAATCCGACATTCCGGATATTTTATCGTTCATTCGTGATTTAGCTGAATTTGAAAAACTTTCCCATGAAGTAGTGGCTACGGAAGAAAAATTGGCCGCCACCTTGTTCGGTGGCCGCTCCGTGGCCGAAGTGTTTATTGCCGAGTGGGAAGGAAAAAAGGCTGGTTTCGCCCTCTTTTTCCATAGCTACTCCACTTTTTTAGCCAAGCCCGGAATTTATTTAGAAGATTTGTTTGTGCGTCCTGAATTTCGCAGCAAAGGAATTGGCGAAGCTCTATTGAAAGAGTTGGCCAAACTCGCCATGGAGCGCAACTGTGGCCGGCTGGAGTGGTCTGTGTTGGATTGGAATACTAGAGCTCTGAAATTTTATCACTCCCTTGGCGCCACGCCGATGAGTGATTGGACCGTGCAACGTATGACGGAAAAAGTGTTTTCCGATTTCGCGCAAAAGTAGGATTCGCCATGACCAAGCAACCAGCGAAGAAATTCAAAATGGAGTGGGATAGACAACGATTTATCGTGGGCCTGAGTCTCGCGTTAATCGCCTTTAGTTTGACTTATCTTTACCAAAGCAAAAAAGATATTTTTTTTGAGCGAAGATGGACTGAGGGTGAGGGTAAGTTCGTAGAGGCTTTAGACTATGAAATGCAGAAGAGAGCTGAAGAATATATTCAGGCCAACGGCGCGCGCAAAGATGAATTATGTGTGAGCGAGTGGATCGGGAAAGATGAACAATATCTTTATCTCGGCGTAGGCTGTGCAAAGTTTCAGCAAAATCTCGGGGACATTTCGGCCGAAGGTGACCAGAATTTTCATCCTACGCGAGTTCGGTATGATGGCAGCGAAGTCGAGCATTATCAGCAGCCCGATAGCGAAAATGAAAAAAACTCAGTTCGCGATCTTTTCCCGCGCAAAGCTTATGAATTATTTCGGCTAAAGTCTCACCAGGAAAAGTTTTTCCGGCGGGGCTGGGAAAAAACGCTAAGTTTGCAAAAATAGATATTCTTTAGGGATTCTCTTCTCCCGAGGAATCCACCGGGGAGCTTCGCGGTTAAATAACATTTTCTGCCGTAGTGAGAGAGCTCGCCAAGCCGATACGGAATTTATAAAATTTCCCACGGGCCAACGAACAATTACGCCAAGGCTATGCTTCCAGCCATAAACCAAGTTGGTGCAATACATTCGCACGAAAATTCGGCGAATCCAGAAGAGAAAATTGGCGTAAGAAATCATTTCCAGCCAAGGAGGAAGTAGAGGAGGCGCTTCAGCACTTTGCCCCAGGGATAGCACCACCAGTAACGAGGCTATGGCCAAGAAGAGCGTGGTCCAAGGCCCGCGACGATCACGCCAAAGCGTATAGGCCCCAGCCCAAGATTGGTCAAATAGTCCACCGATATTCTGGAAGGAAGTGCCCAAGGTAAGCCGAGATTTTTGCGCCACCGCGGAGGCTACGTTTTCGGGGAAAAATTTTCGATTCGCCAAAAAACTGCGCGATGACTGAATCCAGACGGATTCACTTTTCACGCGAAATCCTAAGAGCGCGCTTTTGCGGGCCAGTTGGTAGGCTTCGGCCAGTAGGTTTTCCGAAAATACGGAGGGGGTACTGAAAAGTGTTGTGAGCAAGGTGCGCTGTAGAATTACACCGCCAACAAAGGGGGTGGGATAAGCATTTAGAGCCGAACGCAAAGGAATATCGCGGGCCAACTGTTCGGCGAGTTCATCGGCATAGGTGGCCATGGCCAAGGTCGACTTTTCTGCCAAATTCGCCATTACCGGAATTTGCAGCAGGGGCGCAGATTCCAGCTCGGCATTGGCATAAGTCAAAGTGAGGGGATGCCAAATCTCGTCGGAGTCAGACACAAAAAACGCTTCATACTTTCTGGCTGATTGATTTTGCGAATAGGCGGCGCGGAGCATTTCGTTGCAGAGTTTTGCTTTATTGTGATTTTCCCCTTTGGCAAAAGACAGCACGCGGATATTTTCCCCGGCCAATTTATTGGCCACTCGTAAGGTGTCGCGATCGTCTTGGTATACGCCGAGAAAAATAGTGTAGTTTTCGTAGGCCAGATGATGCAGATTTCCCCGTACCATTTGTTCTAAATGGTTGGCGGATTGCCAACAGGGAATGAGTATGGCGATTCTTC
>CAYZLH010000145.1:0-6834 GCA_964478795.1 uncultured Bdellovibrionales bacterium
TTTGCTGGGAAATAATATGGCCTCTCCTGAAAACAAAACGATGAGTACAGTTTTAGGTGGCGCGACGGGTGGTGCCTTAGGATACTTTCTCGGCAATAGCATAATGGGCAAATAGTTTTGGGAGACGGTTCATGAGCTTTGTGATGGTGATACTTTTGGCGACCATTTCTAGTCCGGTTTTTGCGGCCATGCCAAAAACTGAATTCGTGGAAAAATTTAAAAAAATGGCTCCAGCTACATTTTGTGGAGAAGGTACGTACTTCCAAAAGTGTTTTACTTTAGAAAAGGACCAGTGCACTAAGGCCGTAAATGAAAATGTAGGCGAATGCATCACCACGGGTGAAAAAGACGTACCCGCCACATTGAAGTCAAAAGAAGATGGCGGTGAGTTGGGGAAAAAAATCGGTACATGCCTTGGGGAAAAGTTAGAAATTTCCTGGAAGGATAAAAAGAAGACTCTGGCCGAATGTTCCAACGCTGACGCTTGGAAAAAATAACTCCAAAGACCTTTCTTCGCGATAAATACTCTACGATCTATTTATAGTTTTCTTTTACCACGTGGGCAATCAAGGTGTTGGTTTTCGCCCGAGCCGCGGTGGGAAAGCCAATTGTCATCACCAGCAAATCGCCTTTTTGCAGCGGGCGTAGTGTGGGACTCAAATATTTATTCCACCAATTGACCACGGAAGTCTCCGCAATTTTGATCGTGTCTTCCTCGGAGAAAAATTCATTGATCAAAATCCCCTTCACGCCCCAAATAAGTGCCAATTGTTGTAGCACCTCTCGGCGATCGGTAATGGCAAACACAGGAACACGAGGACGAAATTTCGAAAGTGCGAGAGCCGCTTTTCCGGTGTTGGTCACACAGACGATCGCCTTTGCGCCAGCGTGAATGGCCACTTCCGCAGCAGCATTTTCGATGGCATCAGGAATGGAAATAACGGGTGGCGATTCTGGTTTTCTTACCTTCAGCGCTTCACGATCTTTTTCGGCCTGCTTAATAATATCCGTCATCACTTGCACAACTTGCGAGGGATGTTTCCCGTTGGCCGTTTCGCCGGAAAGCATTACCGCATCGGCGCCATCAAAAATAGCATTGGCCACATCGGAGGCCTCGGCTCTGGTCGGTTGGGCGTTTTCGATCATGCTTTCCATCATTTGGGTGGCAATAATTACGGGGATTCCGGCCACGTTGCAGCGGTGGATGATCATTTTTTGAGCGCTGGGTACCATCTGTGGAGAAATTTCCACAGCCATATCTCCACGAGCAACCATCACTCCGTCAGCGACGGCGATGATGTCGTCAATGCACTTCACGGCTTCTGGCTTTTCAATTTTGGCGATCACCGGAACAGATTTTAGATGCGAATGGATAAATTGTTGTACTTCGCGCACGTCTGAGGGTTGGCGAACAAAAGAGAGCGCGACGTAATCAACATTTAGCTGTAACCCATGCACTAAGTCTTCTTTATCTTTTTCGGTGAGGCTTGGGATGGAAGTTTTAACTCCAGGTAAATTCATGCCCTTGTGGTTCGACAAGTCGCCACCAAATACAACTTCCGTTTCAACTTCGGTGGCTGTTTTAGAAAGTACGCGTAGTTCAACGTTTCCGTCATCGAGCAAAATGCGATCGCCGGCTTTCACGTCGTTGGTGAGCTGCTGGTAAGTGGTGGATAGACGAGTTTGTGTGCAGGGCTCGGTTTCATCGGTAGTAATGGTGATCTTATCTCCCTTGGCAACTGTGATCGGACCACCGGGAAACTTTCCAATGCGAATCTTCGGACCCTGTAAATCCAAAAGGATAGCCACTGGACGATGTAGCTCATCGCTGGCTTCTCTCACCATGGCAACTAGCTTTGTCAGTGTTTCGTGAGAGCTGTGGCTGCAATTTAAGCGAGCCACATCCATCCCCCGCCTCATGAGCTCGCGAATCATCGCGGGGGTGGAAGAAGCTGGGCCAAG
Source organism: uncultured Bdellovibrionales bacterium (assembly GCA_964478795.1). Taxonomy (GTDB): domain Bacteria; phylum Bdellovibrionota; class UBA1018; order CAIPTA01; family CAIPTA01; genus JAKFYM01. The sequence goes on from CAYZLH010000145.1 coordinate 1,963, forward strand.
CGTACAAACGATCTTAGCCCTTCTCATCTTAGTTGATCGCTTCGTCAATAATTTCGCGAAACTCAGCCAAGGGCTGGGCGCCTTTGATTAACTGGCTGTTCACGAAAAACGAAGGAGTGGAATTAATTCCGAGTCTTTGACCTTCAGCTAAAGATGCGTCGATAAGAGGCGCATACTTTTTCGCATCAAAGCACTCTTCAAAATTCTTCACGTCAGCACCAACTTTTTTGGCGTATTCTTTGTAATCGTCTTTCGTCCATTGTTTTTGGTTGTCGAACAGAATGTCGTGAAACTTCCAAAATTTGTCACTGCTTTGCTCATTAACACACATCGAAGCTTCAGCTGCTGGCCGCGCTTCGGTGTGAGAGGGCAATGGATAATGTTTGTAAACGATACGAACTTTTTTTCCGTAGATTTTTTTGATTTCAGCCAATCGAGCGCGCGCTTGACCGCAGTAATAGCACTGGAAGTCGGAGTATTCGACAATCGTAACAGGCGCATCCGCGCTTCCCCAGCTAGCTTCACCATCTGTTTTAAAGGTGATTGGGGCGGCTTTCGGACGAGCAAGATAGAGCTCCACTTGATTTCCCTTGGTCGCACTGGCCACCAATTTTTGGATATGTAGAATTCCGCGCACTTGGTCGCGAATATCGGCCGGAACTTTGCTGGTATCTGGAACGTTTTTCCCTTTGAGAAAAGCTTCTACGTCTTTTTCAGAAATTTTCTTTTTGGCCGACTCCATTTCTTTCTTCATAAATTCGTCGGTGGATAGATTCGCCTTTTTGGCGAGCGAGTCCATTACGGTGTTACGAACAAAGTCTTCCAGGGCGGCTTTTTGTGCTTTGTAAACTTCTAGGCGGGCAGCGAAAACATCGGGGCTGCTTTTTTCCAAATCTTCCATCGTAATCTCTTTGCCGTCGTACTTGGCAACGACATTGGGATTGGCGCCTTCTTTCTTGCTAAAATACACGCCAGAGTCATTGGCGATACTTTCATTTTGTGTACAGGCTACGGCGAAGAGAGTCAAAACGGGCACAGATGCCACAGCCAAGAGTTTTTGTTTACGAGTCACAGTTGCCTCCAGGGATTTTCGATTAATTCAATCTACAGATGATAGACGGGATTTTTACGGTTGTGGAGAAAATTCCTTTGGAAAATCCGTTGGAAGGGTACAATTTTTCTATGGAAATCAGAGACGAAGACGTTCGGCGGGTCTTTGCTGAGTGGAATCATTGCCACGGCGCATATTATCAGCTTCGGTGTGAAGAGTTTAGCTGGCACCAGGCGCGGCAAAATTGGCTTAGTTACCAATTTGCAAATTTCGCTGGAGTCCCTGCGCTTTGGTGTGTGGCCGATGGCGCTGGGCGGGCAGCGGGAATCTCGGCGAAAACTTTGTGGGTTAGCGTGTGGGGCAATCCAAGCGGTATGGTTGAGGCGTTTGTCGACGAAGCCGTCACTTTAGCCAAGTCTCAAGGGAAGACACGAATCCACTTCGGCTCCGAAGAATTTCACTTTTTGCCAGGTGTGCCTCGTGAAGATGAAGGCCTTTCGCGCGTCTTAGTGAATCGCGGATTTCAATTTTCCGAAGCCGCAGATTTTTCGGGGCAATTGCAAAATTCGGATCTGCACGTGTACGTGGAGCGAGGATTAGCGGAAGTAGAAAAGGCGGGCTGGAAGTTGCTAGATCTAGAGCCGGAGCGCTACGCCGATTTTTCCAAATACTTACAGGCGGAGTTTCCTGGTCGATGGGCTCGGGAGTTTCAGTTTTGGTTGCTGCAGAAGAATTCGCCAGCCTTTTGGAATGAGTTACGAAATTCGCAGGGAGCGCTGCTGGGTTTTTCGCGTTTAGCAGTTCGCGGCTCGCGGGAACTAGGTTGGCTGCCGGGAGCTTTGCGTTTCCCGCTTCATCCCCTCGGCCCAGTTGTGCACACGGATTCATGTTTGGGGCCTATTGGAATATCCGCTAGCGAGAGAGGCAAGGGGGCCGGAAAATTCCTGTTAGCGTTATCTCTACAAAAATTATTGATGCGCGGTGCGGTTGGGGTTTCTATCGATTGGACAAACGCATACAATTATTACAAGCCCCTCGGCCTGCAGATGGTAAGAAATTACAATTCAGCCTGGAGGGATTTTTAGGATTTCGTTAGGGACGACGAATGGACAACATGGAGGATGTCGATGCGAGTTTTATTTGTTACTCTAGGAGTTTTGCTCAGCACATGTTTTGTTACGACTCATGCTCACGCGGCGCGGCCCGAATTTGATACGCCCGATAGAAATAGGATGAAAAAAATTGGCGATTTGAAGCCAACATTCTATTGGGTGGCGATGGAAAAAGCAGACGGTGAATCGAAAATTCGTCCATTGAAAGATATGGAAGGAAATATTTTGGCCATGGTTACGGATAAGTTTCACCGAGAGATACGCATGGAGGGCACCGGAAAAATGCTTGACGGCCGCGTGATTAATTATGAAGGCAGAATCAAGCTTCCCGATGGTAGTACTGAAATTCGCTGGATTGTTTGTCCTCCCGAGGCTCCCTACGGTTACGGCGTCGATAAAATTCCTCTAGTTCCTTTTCGCTCAGTCGCCGTGGATCCTACTGTAGTTCCAATTGGATCTCGGGTTTACATTCCGAAAGCGGTTGGCGCCAGACTTCCCGATGGAAGTATTCACGATGGTCTCTTTATGGCTGTAGATATCGGGGATGCGATAAAAAATAAACGCATTGATATGTTCACGGAGTTTGGTGACAAGAGTTATGTGTTTCGCGAGGCCGGGATTGAAAATATGCGGGCCATGGAAGTTTTCCTGGTGCAGTAAAAATTTCCCAGGCGAAACTTTGGCATAAGGTAAAAAATTCAGGGCGGAGTTGGGGTCAATTCGTTACCGGCACCGAGTAAATGCCGGCATTTTGACGCGAAGCGTATTATTCTTTCCCAATTAAATCAATTGGTTAAGTAAAAACCAAATATTGGCATAGACCTTGTAGTACTATGGCTGTGAACGCTGTACGTATGCTCTGGCGCTGTTGTTATTCAAAAAAAAATCCAATCGGAATCCGCTACGAAAACCTACCAAGCCGCCCCCCTAGGGAATCTAGGAGGGGCCGGTCCGCGTTTGGGCCCCATTTATCGGCTGAAAAGAAAGTCAGCTAGAAACTAAGGGAAACTCCAAATCCCAAATTCCAGTGCTTCACGGGATCATTATCAATCGATGTCTCCGTCTCATTTTCTTCGATGGTGTTGTATTTGGTGGACACGTATTGAATATCAAAAGCAAGCAGGGGAAGAATTTTGTAACCCACAATCAAGCGATAACCCGATCCCGAGAATGTAGTATCTGGCGTGGAGAATCCGTGTCTTGAGCGGAAATCGTAGGATGCTAGAAATTTAAACAGCGCAGGTTCAAACATCACGCCGAGCCCCACATTGGAGCCATTGCCACTATAGTCAGAGCCCGCCTCGATGCGGTTCGTGAGTTGGCTCATCATTCGATATTCGAGGAATAATCCGGGCATTACGCCGAACACTCGATACCCTGGCATTGCCTGAAGATCAAAGGTCCCCATGGTGCGATTCACGCGCGAGCCACTTTCATTACCCATACCGCCAAAGCCGAGATGCGAGCCCAAGTGTAGGCCAAAGCTTGCCTGAGCGGCGGGGGCGGAAATTAGGAGTGCCAAAAGAGCGAAAAACAACCTCATCCTTCTATTGTAAAAACCCTTAGGGAAATCGGCTATGGAAAAACGCCTTGTGTCTAAACTTCTTTCTTTCGTATACTAATAGAGATGGAGGCCAAGGAATGGCGCCGAAAAAGGGAAAACAGGATTTTTATTATTTTCGCGAGGGCAAGCTCCATTTTTTCTGCCCGCTTTGCCACTATCACCAAAGTACCAATACCATTCGTAGGATTGGACGAAAACACTTTGCTCAATTGGCGTTGGTGACAATTGCCTGTACCGTCGCCGGATGGCCCATTTTTGGCTGGAACGGACTTTACCTAATTTTTCCGTTTTGGCTTAGCTTTGAATTGTTTTACCGGTTGCGCAAGCGCCAAGCCCTAATTTGTGAGAGCTGTGGCTTTGATCCCTTTTTGTATCGTCAGGATGTGCGAAAGGCGCGGGCGGCTCTAAAGGAGCATTGGCAAAAGAAAATCGAGACGGAAAACTTATTCGCCGGCGTGAAGCTAAAAAATTACAAGACCGCACCTGCTCCGGGAGTAGACACTAACACAACGCGGGCAGCCAGTGAAAATGCTGCATTGGGTGAGATGAAAAATGCAGCGGAAGCGCAGAACCTCACCCGCGCTCCTTGACTTCACTTCTTTCGACCCATAGAACCAATGAATAACTATCGGATCAACGTTCTCTTTCGGTTACGAAAGAGAGGGAAGGAAATATGTCTGTAAATAAAGTGTTATTGATTGGTCGCCTGGGAAATAATCCTGAAATTCGTTATACCAATACGGGAACCGCTGTAGCGAATTTTAACTTAGCCACATCGGAAAACTGGAACGATAAAAACGGTCAACGCCAAGAGCGCACCGAATGGCATCGTGTGGTTGTTTGGGGAAAATTGGCTGAGCTTTGCGAAAAGTATCTAAGCAAAGGGCGGCAGTGCTTTGTGGAAGGTCGTCTACAAACCCGTTCTTGGGATGATAAAGACGGCAACAAGCGCTACACCACCGAAATCGTAGCTTCGACGATTCAATTTTTGGGCACCGCTAATGCTCAGTCCTCGGCGAATACTTCGGCGATGGAATCCTCTCCAGAAATGGCCGAGGGGCCGACCTTGGAATCTTCGTTTACCGAGGATGAAATTCCTTTTTAGCTGTTAGAAAGTTTGCCACTTGAAATTTTTAATTGTCATT
>CAYZLH010000146.1:0-6832 GCA_964478795.1 uncultured Bdellovibrionales bacterium
TTATGCTCAAAGGGGGCAAGCTGTAAGTGAAACCCGCCAACCACGCGCTCGCCCCTTTCTAAGTAGTAACGAGCACGCTCTGAAAACTCATATTCATGCACCGTTTCGTTTAGATCGCGGACGGCCAAGTGGACATCGATTGGTAGATCGTTAATTAGTATCGAGGGGCTCCAAACCTGACCAATTAAAATTTCAAAGTGATGGTGAAGTTGGTTGAGTAAATCTTGAGACATTCCAAGGGTCGCTCTTTGTTCAATATGATATCGACAACCATAAAAATTGTTTATGGTTGAAATCGCTCGATTCAACTTGGCTACGCGCTTAGCCTGATCGGAAGGTCGAACTGCCCAACCAAAAAACTGCTGCTCGCGAACTCGAGTAAAATCCTTCAGGCCGCGAACAATTTCCGCCAGCCAGCGCTGTGCTAGTGGCGTATCTAAGACATCCCAGACAAATTCTTCTGGTTGTTCTCCCGATGGTTCTGAGAAAGTTAAATAGAGTTTGGTTGCCATTCGTATTCGTCCTTCAGCTTTTTTACACGGTAAGGTGGGCAATCGGGTATGTCAACGAATCAGCGGGGTTTCCCATAGCCAAAATTGGGATAAAATATCCCCCAGAAACAAATAAAAATTGCCATAAATTTCAGCAACTTAGATACTTATCTTTTAGGGGAGTTTGGCCGATAAATCAGCGGGGACAGGACTTGTGAAATTCTTATCTGAAAAAGGCGTGACTTTAGTCGAGCTGATGGTGGCCGTGGCCATTTCTTCCGTCGTTATTCTGGGAATTACCTCTATGTTGAAAGACTTTTCCAAGGGGTTTGTGCAAGCGGAGCGGAAGAACGTATTGATTATGTTGCGCACTCAGGCCCTAAACGAACTCACCAGAAGAGATGCCTGGGTGAATACCTATTCGAACGCCACGAATACAGCTGTATTTTCCTGTCTGTTTGGCACCACCGAGGTGGCGGGGTGTGGCACTGGTGATACTAAGTTTAATATATATACGGCGGGATCAACTACAGTTTCACCAGCCATCGCCTTTTTCTCCTCCACCGCCAATGCCAGTCGCGGTTTTACCGTAAGGGGTGAACGGTGTACCACCTATCCCAGCGCGGCATGCCCCATTCGTTTAGAGGTTTATTGGCGATTGAAAAGCTGGGGTGACATTACTGATTTCAACAAGGGTTATCAATTTGTGAAGAACTATGTGCCCACAAACATCATGCCGTATGGGTATGCTCCCCTAAACTACTTTCCCTCTTGGTCTGGGGTTACATCTGGGGGCTATGGCTATTTTGGGACCATCAAGGCGCAGATCGAAATTACCGGAGAATTTAAATTACACTCGTCTGTGACCAAAGATTACCAAGCCGACAAATACGGATTCAAGTTGCTGAAAGAGGTTCCGTGAAGAAGAGGAACATGTTTTCAATTTTGCAGGATGAGTCGGGTGTCTTTACCTTTTTGGTGGCCGGTGCCGCCGCAGGGTTGTTGGCGCTGGCCGTAGCAATATTAAGCCTCAACAAAGGCTCCAAAATGGGTGGATCGGATGCGGTGCGATTCTATTCGGCGATCGATGTAATCAAGACGAATGTGTATTTTTTTGGTCAGAATGCACAGGCGTGGTCGCGGACATTGACTTACAATCAGGGTTTAGGCCGTATGACAACTATCAACACTGGTGCCAACTGCCCGGTCGGGGCCACATTTGGCGCAGACCAGAAAATGGATTTAGTTTTGCCGGATAATACTCTTTACTACCAAACGACGACCCTCAATTTAAGCGTTACAGCAAACTTGACCTTATTAACGGGCCACGCTGGTACGCAAGACGGATTTCGCTATGACGGTGCTGTCTGTAATTACCGCCAAGAATTTGTATCCTCCGGCTGCGCAATTCAGCTCGACCTTCGTTGGCGCCCCTTTTGTGACGTGGCTTGTCCGTGCGGGGTGAACTATAACCGAATCGTCTTTCATGGTTTTTGGCGTACGCCGAACCAATCAAATGCTGTTCAACCTAAGGCGCCCAAGGGTTTTCTATTCAATTCAAGATTCGTAGATGGAGTAATTGCTCAATAGTTTATGAAAAAGATATTTGGTAATTACAAATCTATACAGCCGGCGGCGGGATTCTCGCTCCTTGATGTAGTGTTTGCGATGGGCCTTGGGGCCTTTGTGATGGCCGCTCTGGCGGGGGTGCTGTTTGTCTCAGGGAAAGAACAAGCTAGAGATAACCAAAAGATTTCAGCAGTAGCTGCGAGAAACTATGTTTACCGAAATCTTAATCAGTGGCAGTCCTTTCGGGCCACACTCTCGGGTAATGCCGCCACATTCGCATGCGCACTAAACAATTCGGGTTGTCCTGGTACAGTGAACACCGCAAATTTTGGCCTGTATGAGCCCGGAAATGCTACATCCATTTACAACGCAGCCGCATCTCCCAAAGTAGGTTTTGACGAGAATGGTGTGCCATGTACGCCAGCTGGCGGATTGGATGCGCCAACCAAAGATTGTCCAGTGAGGATAGATTTTGAGTGGCAAGCACTATGTACAGCGGGTTGTACGGACCCGGTCCCCATCTCCGTCACGGCGAAAATAATCGTTTACGATGCCTCCTTATCCACTGCAACGACCAGAAGATCATTTAACGCGGGCTACGATTTTATGTTGCTCAAGAGCGTGCACTCTCGGACCTGTTTGACGCCGTGGGGGGTGAGAATCAATGATGGCGCAACGATAACGGCCTATTCCAGGAATACCGCGCCATGTGGCGCGCCTTACGTCGTCACCCGCACTTGTACCGATACCCAACTAGACGATCAGTATGATTATATCTATGGAAATTGCATTTAAATTGATGCGCCCTGCGCCATCTAAGCAATAACCCTTTTAATTCTTGAACTTCTCCCCGACATTTCGGATATTTTCTCTAACGAGCAGGAGCGGGTTTTGACCAAACTTTCGATCGTAATTCCTTGTCACAATGAATCGGGCGCCATCCCCTTGGTGATGCGTGCGATTCGAGATGTATTGACGAATGACAAAGATGCTCGACCATGGGATCTCGCGGAAGTTATTGTGGTCAATGATGCTTCGACAGATTCTACAGTAGAGCTATTGAATCAATTTCCTTTTGCTAGTGTACTTCACCTAAAAGAAAAATCGGGATACGGAGCCGCATTAAAGGCGGGAATACAAAGGGCTTCTGGAGATTGGATTGCCTTTTTTGATTTAGATGGAACCTATGATCCATCAGATTTGATTCCCATGATGAAACTTGCCAAAAGTGAATCGGCCGACGTTATCTTTGGTGAAAGATTTTCCGAAGGGAAAGGCATGCCGGCGATTCGTAGAGTTGGCAATTATCTTTTTACTTGGATGGTTTCAATCCTATTCCGCACAAACCTAAAAGACGTTTGCTCAGGATTTCGAATTTTTCGCAAAGAGCATAAGTCACGTGTACTTGAGCTTTCCAACAGTGGATTGGATTTTTCCTTGGCGCTAACCATATGGGCTGTGAAGTCGAACAAGATCATCAAAGAAAGCCCGATTCGATATCACCTGCGTAATGGAGAATCTAAGCTTCGCGTTTTACCAGATGGAAATCGCTTTTTGTGGACCATTTTAAAGGAACACTTCAATGATTATGGTTTCTCTAAAGCATGGAAATAAGATCCGCTCGCACCATATCGATTATTATCCCGTGTCTTCGGGGCGCTCGAAATGAAACGGATTTCATTGGCTTAATTAGTTCTTGTTTAGCGCAAAAACAAGTCTCCTTTGAGGTGCTTTTCATCTCTAATCAACAAGATAATGCATTGGAGGCAAAGTTGAAGAGACACTTTGCAAAAGATGCTCGATTTCACTATTTAGAAACGCGAAGGCTGGGCGTAAATCAGGCGCGGCACCTTGGGGCTCTGGCTGCATCTGGCGAAGTACTCTATTTTATTGATGATGACTGCCTTCTACTGTCGACAAATCACCTGGAGATGGCATTGCGAAAACTTGGCGAGCTGCCACCGGGTTCTATTTTGGGTGGATCCTATCTTGGTGAAGAGGGGGTTTTGGGATCCGCTTACCACGCAATGGTCACCGGGTGGATTCGTCTTGGTGCTAGTGCGTATGGCGACGAACAGCCGCCGACATTCGAGGTGCAAAACCTTTTGGGCGGAAACTTTTTGCTTTCTCGAAAGGCCTACTTTCAAAACCCATTTCAACATACTTCTATCTATGGTGGAGAAGATACGGAGTTCTTTCGGATCCAATCAGAACATGGCAACCGGTTGTTTTATTTCCCGAGCTTAGATGTGGGGCACTTGGAAAACGATAGCGTCAAAAAGATTGTATTCCGGGCCTGGTGCCACGGCAGAGAGCGAGAGTCTTTGGCTTTGCGATCAAGGTTGAGTAGGAGTGGACGATTCAGCGTTTTTGTGGGGCTTTTCAAAAAGAATAAATCCATTATTTGGTTCTTTTTGATTCACTTCTCTGTGCTGTATACAGCCACGTATATTGAAAAGTTCAAAAAGCTCACCAAGTCCGTAAAAAACATGGGAACCGAAAGTCAAATAGAATACGGAACCAATTAAATCCGGCCCCTTGGCCAAGAGGCAGAGGTAAGACGAAAAAAGCAATAGAATTGCCAGGTAGGCAATTCCACAAATTAGAAACAAATTGAAATCAAGGATTGCAAGTACAATTAAGGCCACCACAAATAGAAGTGGAGCGGCCCTCGTTCCAAGAAGATGCCACGGGTGTTTTCTTTGTACGAGAACTTGTCCGCGACCGTAGCGGAACATTTTTTTGAACCAGGCAATGTATGAAACCCGGTGCCAGTGCCATACAGCATTATTTGGCAGAAAAAGAAAACGATGCCCATTCTTCACGGCTCGGCGAGAAAACTCCAAGTCTTCCGAGACATATGCGAAGTCGGCAGAAAATCCACCCACAGATCTGGCCGCGCTTGTATCGAGCGCTAGGTTGCATGTGGGTAGGTGTCTAACTAATTCTGGTGCTGTTACCGTTTTTGCTTGGGGAGAGTTTCCATTTCCGACCACAGAAGAAAACATGACTCTTAATGAGCGATAAAAGGGGTCCCTTGTTGCCGGGGGGATATTTGCTCCACCTACCCCAATTATTTTATTATCGGTACCCTTGGCGAGCCAAAGCTGTTCATATAGACCCTGTAGCCAGCCTGGACCAGCCTCACAATCGGAATCGATAAATACTAGGCAGGAATATTGAGCTGCACCCAAAAGGAAGTTTCTGCTTAAACCAAGGTTGTTTTCTGCCCCATGAAAAATTTTAATCGGTATGTGTTCTGGGCGCGCATGTTTGGCGGATTCCACTGTGCCATCGATAGAGCCGTGATCGACGACCAAAAGCTCGACAGGAATGTTTTGAGGCCACTCAATTGAGCGAATACAACGAGAAATATTTTCCGACTGATTCTTGACTAATATTCCAACGGATACGCCTACCTTCATTGATCCCAATCAAATCCAACCGTAAGGATCAATGGAATTTGTTGCCCAACTTGCTCAAATGGGCAAATGCCCGCGATTTGCAAAGACGGATTCTTTTTTAGGTTCTGCTTAAGTTCGGATTTGGCCAGGCGCTTAATGGATATTTTATTCTTCTGGTCTTTCAACATAGCAAAAAATACGCTTTCTGTGCCTATACCAACACCGGTCAAAGACTGGTCAATTTTGGCCTCAATCTTGGCCCAGTTTTTTTGATTGAGTTTCTGCCAGCCTCCGAAGTAATCCCACCGAGCAAAAATTCCCCCACCCACCGCGAGGTAATGCTCGTTTAGGAGCCTGGAGAGACCGGGCTCCAGTAGTATTCCCTTTCGCACATAAAAAATAAGATTTGGATAAGTTTCCCAGAGAGTTTGTAGAGCAAAGCTGTTGCCTGTGTCATCGTTTGGACCGGCAAACTTTCTAATCTTGGTTTTGTTGGGAATTAGTCCCACCACGTCGTAGTGAGTTGCTCGGGGAAACTTTTGCAGGTAACCGTCTAGAAATCGGATGGAGCGATATAGCTCAACGTTATTGTTCTCTTCGAGAAACCCAGTCCACGCTCGAACTCCAGAAGAGGTGATGGCTAAACAAGTTATGCCAGCACTCACAAAGGCAAGTTGCTGAAAGATTTTTTTGGAACGTTCTTTTATACAAAATTGAATCAGGGCGTGTAAATCTTCGAAAAAGAGCGCCACGAAGACGGAGGCCAATGGCAATATCGTGGCTAAAAAGAACGGATTTTTTTCTGGCGATAATGCTACTGCAATAAAAGACAAAAAGACAAAAGAGGAAAAAAACAATTGAATTGGCGAGGCTTCTTTGTAGAGCTGAAATTGATAGCGCAAAAAGAAGGTAAGGGCTCGAAAGAACAGCAAAAACACAAAAATAGGATTTTTTTCAATTAATCTTTCAAAAAAATAAAAAGAACTTCGCGATAAAAAAGATGAATCCTGCCTTAGTGGCGAGAAACTATCGCCAATATACTGAATAATTTGCGGGTATAGGAGGATGATTAATCCAGAAAAAGCAGCAATCGCCGCGCCACAAGCCCAGCGAACACGATTGGATTGTGGGTAAGCAATATAGGGTAAGATGAGAATAATTGCTTTGGGGGTGGCCATCAGCGGGGCGAGCCACAGTGGAATTCGAAGATACCAGTGCTTGGGGCGAAATTTAAGGGTTACGTAAAAGGACATTAGAATTAATGTGCAGGCAAGTAAATCAGAGCGAATTCGGTAGCCTTGATTTAAAAACCCAGTATTCGTCAAAAGAAAACAAATTGACGCCGAGGTCACAAGAAGTCGCCAGCCG
>CAYZLH010000147.1:0-6732 GCA_964478795.1 uncultured Bdellovibrionales bacterium
GGTAGTGCCCGACTGCCCGAATACCTGCTTTGAAGTTCGGTTTCCCAATGTCGAAACAGCAAAAGAATTATTAAAAACCTCCGCTTAAATCGGAGTGTTTTATAGATTTCGTTTTCATTTGGGAAAAAGCATGAAGACAAAAGATTAGTTACACGAGAATATTTTTTGCAGATACCGAGTGTGATTTTACCTGGAGAAAATAGATATTTACGTTGAGGCTCCGTGAGGAGACAGTATTTTTTGATTTTGCGAACGTCAGGTAAAACTCCCTTTAGCGGTATTTTTCCTCAAAAAAGATGGGTTAATTCCCGATAAGAATTCATCTAAAATGAATCAGATGCAGTTTTCCTTTTTTATATTGTTCTTGAGCATATTTTCATTGCCTGCCCATGCCGTGCAGCGGATCTGTTATTTTTCTTTCAATAACCAAAGTGAAGTGCAAACCACCCAGAAATTTGTGGATCAGATCAATCGAGTAGCCCCCGAGCCCATTGAAGTGAAGGAATTTTTAAACAACGGTGCGGATCCGGAAAAGTCATTTTTGCAAATGGTGGAATCCGGTCAGAAATGTGATGGTTTGGTGATTTCCGGGCATCACACTGGCGCACATGGCGGTAAGCGTGCCGCTGGAAAATTGGATCTGGAATTCATTGAAAAGCTCTCTTGTGATCCCCGTTACAGTCAGTGGTTCCGCGGAATCAACGCTCTGTGGCTGGAAGGCTGCCGAACCGTTGGCGTTGGTACTATTACTCCGCAGAATGAATTCAATGAAAAACTGACCGTGGATTACCATGTGAAAAGAGTCACTATGGAACGTCAGGTGGACGGCCTCACCCAATCGGTGGCGAACTTAGATCATGAATTCAGTAACACTCTGGATCAGGAGAACCCTCTGAAGTCGAGGTATCTCAGAAGTTTCCCCAAAGCTAAAATTTTCGGTTGGACCAATTCTGCCCCCGGCGAAAAGGCCGATAGCGAGCGATCCCTGTTGTTTCATATGGCCCATATCGCAAAATATCTGGATCCGGAATACGGACTTCCGGAAGATCCTTTGCGTGGGGGAATCTCCGCTAGAGGTCTTCAGGATTATTTGAATGCCATTAATCTGGCCTTAATGCCTTTTAGTTATCAAGACAGATCCTGCGAAGATATCGCGGTTCAGGGATGGATTGATCATGGGACTTACTCCAAAGAGAATCCTCTATACGCCTTTGATAATCCGGATTTAGAGGCCACCACCTCTTTAGAAAATTCGAATAATTTAAATCCATTGATTGTTAAGTCTCTAGAATGTGCTCTCAAAAATGCTCTGGAGTCTGGTGATGATGCCAGATTGCTAAAAGCTGTTGATCAAATAAACGCGGATCCTTCCAGCTACAATTACACAATTGGCGCAATGCTTTCCGCTTACCTCGAACTGAAAGCCAAAAAGCCGAATTCCGCCAAACTTATGTTCGATCGAATGAAAAATAATGAGAGCCTTACGGGCTTTCTGGAAAAAAAGATTCATTCTAAGCAAGTGGGTTTTGTTAGACGCACAGACTATTACAGCATTTATCGAGAAATCACCGGATACAATAATCCGGAACTCGAGCGAGAATTACAAAATCAATTTTTTGCCGAGATAAAAGCCGATCTGCCACGTCACGATAAATATCTGCGCTCAAACACTTCCGCCTATCGCACCACTCTTTTGCAGGCACTGGTGAAAAACAGGGTTGGGGGCGAGGCGTTTTTTGATTCTGTTCTACAAACGAATCCTGAATGGGATGTTTTGGCAAATTTAATTAAAACCTCCTCGCGCCTTGGATTAACTCGAGAACAGCAGTTGCAGAAAATAGTAAATATTTTACATTCCCCAAGAGCAGACCCCGTGGTTTGGAGAGTTGCGAAAGCCGAACTTCAGCGGATGAATATCTCGGAAAATCAGATAAACGCAATTTATCAAAGCTTGAATTTGATTCCTGAGTTTCAATTCGCTGAGAATGCAAAAAATCTGAATCTGGATTTTCCGCAAAATCAGTCTGGAGAAGTTGTTCGGGAAAACCAGGCCCCTGCCGCGCTCAATCCACCCGTGGATTTGGAAGACGGGAAAAAGAAAGAGGGTTTCCTGAAAAGACTTTTCAGTCCAAAGAAAAAACCAAAGACGGAGCCGGAAAAGAAACCCAAAAAACAAAATTTCAATCCGGGAACTGGCGGGCTTTATTAATCAGGCCCTGTTTCAAATAGAAATGAATTTGCATAGAGCGAAAGTGTTGGCGCTATATGGGATCAAAGATCCGTGACCTTGTTTGTTTTTTCACCAGGGAAAATCCCTTTTTCATCCGTAGAGTCTTGTGATTTAACTTAAAACCAATATTTTAGAGCACCATTCGCGCCCCACGAATTAGCTTCGTTCCCGGGAATTACGAGCAAATTTGTAGCTAATCCCAAAGTGATTTTTGGTCGAACGGGAATATCGAATCCTGCGTGGGGCATTATTCCAAGTTTTGTGAAGGAATTGTCGCCAATAGATTCAAAAACTGGTCCCATGCCGAGTCCCACAAAACTGGATTTTAACACAGGAATATTTCCGCTTAGGTTATAGGTCCAACGAGCCATTGCTTTTGTGCGGGAAATTGTTTCAGTGTATCCCGATTCGAGCGCGCGATCGCTCGATGTTCTGCTGAGTTCTAAGGATAGTCCAAACGGAATTATGGGCTGAAATCCGAAATCCAAGCCATAGTTCGCTGCATTGTTGTAGCCGGATTGAGTGGGGGCAGAAAATCCGGCCAAGACGCCGAAGTGTGGCCGAAGTTCATCAGCAGACTCTACTAACTTTGGCTCTGTTATAACCGACTCTAGATCCGCCGCCACAGCGGTTAACGAAGTTGTGAAAAGTATTAGTGCTGCACCAACGTGTCTGGTCTGCTGCGTAAAAGAATAAAAAAGCTTCATGTAAAGTCCTCCTGGGAAAAAATTCAATTAGTGACAAATAGAATTAGAGCGGATTTATTTCCCATGGAATGAAATCGCCTCGTCTATTGAAGTTAGATTTCTGTGCGCCATTCCTTCATTGCCTGGTCGCCGGGGCGATCGATATGAACTTGTTCGTCGATCTTCGTTACCCAACTCAAAGGAATATAATGATGCTTTCCCTCTGTATCTTTCTTGAGTTTAATTTGATCCTGACCTTCGATGTGGTCGACAACGGCAAATTGACCGTCTTGAGAGCACACAACTGGCATGTCGGCTTTTACTTCTTGAGCGTTAATCATAAAATTTCCTTTCAATAATAAAAATTCGAACTCTGTAAAAAACCCTCGGCCAAAGATTCCTTTGGCCGAGGTCCCGCTGCGTATTAAGTACGTTCATAGGATTCGTTTGGTTTTGCTTCTGTCTTATCCGTTCTAGGAGATTTGGTTTTATCAAACTCCTTGTCATTTTGATCGAATCGTCTCTTTTCTGATTCGCTGTTTTGATCGTGCTTTTTTTTGTCTTCGGATGAATTCGTTTTTTGATTACCGTTTTTGTGTGGATTCATAATGTTCTCCTCTTTAGGTTTAGTTGCCAGCCGTAAGGCATAAACCGTGCCGTTCCCAAAACGAGTCGTAGGGCATCTGCGTTCGAAGGGATTAACAATTCAATACAAATATGTCCCAACCGGTCCAAAATACTCCCATTCTTAAAGTGAACGAATTTGAACATCTGCTTAAAGATTATCGGAGGCAAGGCAATGCTTCCGGAGAGTTGATCGACAGGAAGACAAGCGGAAAAGTATTTTTTGGCCATGGTGCTTCGAATACAGTGAACTTTCCCATTTTCGCTCTAGATACCGATAAAAACGCCAGCTACGCGGTCGCCACGAATAAAGAGGACCCTTCTGCGGAGAAGGAACTCAAGCAGCGTTGATCTCACTTGGTGAGCCAGCTGCTTGTATTCGGAGTTATGTCTTTTAACGAAGTGAGTGAATTCATCACTCCAGTGTGAGTCCAATTTCAGCTTGGCCCGCCGATTGCACACAGGGCCCCAGCAATATAAACCCGATACGAAGGAGAAAAAATATGAAAAAAATTCTAATCGCCCTGGCCTTTTCTGCCACAATAGCATCCTATTCTGCTCCAGTCCTCGCTAACAATGAAAATGAAGTAGATGCAGCAATCAACGAAATTGCTAACGAAGCTTCTGCCGAATCTGATGACTCAATTTTGGCAGAGTGGAGTCGTAATGGCGGAACCGTTTGCCGGGCTCGCAACATTCTCGGCCGAACATTCAATGCCCGCGAAGATTGGCGCCGGCCTCAGCGCTGGGTGGCACAAAGAGCTCTCATGGAGTGCCGTCAGCGTTCCCTTCCTTTCATCGCGCGCACTTGTCGCCTCGTGGGCTGTCAACAAATAGGTGGCGGTCATAGACAACGGGACATTCGTGTCGTTAGCGCCGTTTACGGTTCGAACTGTGAAGGTCGCGGAGAAAACGCAACTCGAGAGTTGGCACGCGCCTGTGATGGCCGTAGTAGCTGCGCATTTACCGTAGATGTTCGACGCCTTGGCGATCCCGCCTATGGGTGTCGCAAAGACTTCCGTGTGCGGTACGAATGTGGAGGACGCACGGAACGCGCCTACCTATCCCCAGAAGCTGATGGAAAAACTCTACGGATCCGCTGCGGTCGTTAATCTTGAACGCAGGTGAGATTTCGGAAAGTCCTTGCCGCCGTCAGCGGTAAGGACTTTTTTGCATTTGGGATCATAGGAAGTCACGTAGTGACTACAGAAAATGTGATCACCCAAAGAGAGTGGACTTATATAACTTAGAGGGATCAAGTGAATTTATCTGAAGAAATGGTGAGCGCGCAATTTTTTGCGCCAGGGATTAGCGAGCACACTTATTCTTGCGCCAGGGAAATTCCCGTGTTTGATGGAAAAACTTCAACCCATATTAAGAAAAATACCTTCATCGCCAATCGATGAAGCGATTTCTCTACTTTATGTTCACTCCAGCTTCCTTCAATTCATCTTTAATGCCCCACATTTTTGTGAGCAAACGAGGAGTATGAGAGCCCACATAAGCCATAATGAGAAATTTTATGAATCTGCCAAGAAATATTACCGCAGCCAGTTCAACCAGGGGAGTATTTGCTAGGCTGGCGAGAATTACGGCTGGTTGTTGAACGAAAGGTGTTACTGCAACCGCGAAAACAAGAAAGAGGCCATATTTATCAAAAAATTTCAAAGACCACGACCAGCTTTTTGTTTCATTGATTCCCGGGTAAAGATCTAGGATCCAGGGTAGGCCCTGGTATTCTACCAAGGCGGCAAGGGCCACTGCCCCCACCGTAGATCCAATAGCTACGCTAAGAGCCAAAATAAACCATCGTTTCGGGATCAACATCGAGCTGGAAATCAAAATTCCATCGTTTGGAATTACAACGAGAAAATTGTCGAGTGCGGCAAGAAGTCCTATCAAGGGCGGATACCAAAAGCGGTCGGTATAGCGTTGAAGAAATTTGACCAAGCTTGATATTTTTTCGTGCATTTTTTTAGACCGCATTTTTAGGCGATTCCTTCCTACGCTGATGGTACTTCGGAGTTCAGATTTGCGCCACAGGAGTTAGAGAATTTCACCTGACGCACGCGAAAATAAAAAAAGTATCACCCCCGTGCGAAGCTAAACCGATTTTAATTTTCTCCAGGTATAATTCGCTATTAATGGGTTGATTTCAGCCAATAAAGTAGAAATAAAAATAGCACAATTACTACGACGACCATTTCTGAACTTGGTTCAGCGAAACGGGAGCGTTCTTTCTTTCGGTAGAGTTGACCCATGACTGCGATACCTGTTGCGGTGACAACACTCAATGCCGTTACGGCATGTATACTTCTAACCGAGCTAAACAGCACCTTTGGGTACATGAAATCCAGCGGCACAAATAGAATCATATTAAAGGCATTGCTGCCAAAGATGTTTCCTAATGCTAAGTCTGGAGCACCCATGCGAAATGCAGCCAGCGTAGAAACCAACTCAGGAAGTGAAGTGGCGAGTGCAACCAAGGTTGTTCCAACAAATGTGTGACCCAAGCCAGAATGCTTGGCAATTTCATCTGCGGCCCCAACTAAATACGGAGCTGCCAACAGTATCACAAAAGCGGAGGCTATATAGCCTGAAAACGCGGTCAGCATTGATCTATAATTTAAGGTTCTTGGCAATGCATGCTCTGATTCAGAAGCAACGACCTGTCCAGAGTTATCAAAGCCATCAAGAAATATAAGTCGCAGTCCATACAAGTACACAATAACAACGGCCCAAGAAAATAGACTGACTCCTAGAAACGAAGTCTCGAGTTTTGAGGCGATACCAATGCCCACAATAGCTGTCAAAATAATAGTAAGCACAGCCGCTAACGAGTGATGCAAAAACTTTGGTGAAAATGCTGTGCGCCTAAAAGCTGACGGATAGGCAAAATCTAACATTGCAAGAATAAGTAAATTGAAAAGACTACTGCCAAGAAGATCCCCAACGGCCAAATCTGGAAGGTCAAGCTGAACGGCCTTGAGATCAACCATCAGCTCAGGCAAAGACGTGGCACCAGCTAGTAGCAGACCACCCACGAACATTCTTCCCCAACCAGTTGCCTCTGAAATTTGATCCGCGAACTTTGTCAGAAAAGAGCCAGCAATGATTATCACTAGCGCCGACAGTACAAACTGAATAATAACAAATGCCACTAAACCTCTCACTCATCCTTAGGATGTTGCT
>CAYZLH010000148.1:0-6712 GCA_964478795.1 uncultured Bdellovibrionales bacterium
ATAACTTGCATTGTATTTTCGCTGAAGAGGGGAGTTTTGGCGGGAATGATCACGATATCATTGGCTTCGAGAGGAATGTTTTTTCCTTTGGCACTCGTGAGAATATCTTCAACGTCCACTTCAAATACTGATTCTTTTCCACCGATATTTCGTTTAATCAAAACTTCATCCAGAATGGCCTTTTCCGACGGACCGCCACTATAAGATAGAAGAGTAACAATATCTGTCTTGGCGGGTACATAGTGAATTCCCGGTCGTTGCACTGAACCCCAGAGATTAATTTTCATCATCACTGCGCCGGGGTAGTCGCCCGAAATATATTCGGCGCCTTTGCCTTGACCTAGAAGCTCTTTTGACAGAACGATGCCGGAATCGGCTCCGAGAGCAAATGGAGAAAATAAGAAGCTAAACAGGGTGAAGTAAGTAAAAATCATTCTCATAATCCAACAAGCCTAGTGAATTTTACAGAAGTTGTCTATAGAGAGATGCGACCTCTTGGTAATGGGCAGCAATAGAAAAGCGCCGCGTGGCAGATTCCTTTCCGGCCCGGGCGAGATTTGCGCGGAGAGCAGGATCGTGAAGAATCTTTAAAGCCTGGGCTCTTAGGCTCGACAATTTGTTGGGTGGATAGAGAAGTCCATTCTTTTCGTCGTCGATAATCTCCAAAACTCCGCCGTCGCCGGCAGCGATCACTGGAATTTCCGCGAGCTGGGCTTCCACAATCACGCGACCAAAGGGTTCTGGCTTTTTTGAGCAATGCACCAAGCAATGCGTTTGGCGCAGATAATCAATTGGGTGTTCTTGATGTCCCAAAAACAGGACATTCAAGCCTTTGGCCTTTTGCTGAAGCTCATCGGAATATTCGATATCCGATGCTGTATCGTAGATTCGCCCACCAATAAGCACAAAGCCACAGTTTTCGTGCTGTAGTTCACGGGCTAAATCGAGAAACAGATCTTGGCCCTTCCAGCGGGCCAACACTCCAAGCATCGCAAAATAGAAATCCTTTTTGAGCATTTGCGAAATATCTGGAACAGACCGAGTGGGGGGAGCAGAAATTCCATTATAAATAACGGTTCCCTTATCATAGCTGCCAAACGCCTTTTGGGCGGCGAGCGAATTGAAAATAATCGACGGCTTAATTAATCCGGCAATCAGACGAAGTAGGTTTTTGGTAAAGCCCGAAAAAATATCTCGAGCATGCCAAACTAAGGGATGTCTTAATGAAGTAGCAACAATGGCTCCGATAACATGGCATTTGATTCCGTTGGTGTGCAAGAGAGATACATTTTGTGATTGAAGCAAAGACTTTAATCGATAGTAATATGCGACGAATGCCGGCAACGAGATGAGGAGACAATAGAATGAGAATAATGGTTTGTCACGAGTAATGCGGAGAAACGATCTGGGCAGAGGACACACTAGGTGCGGAATGCTCATTTCTTTCACTCGCTCCAGAAAAGGGCCATCATGATCAGGAAAAATGACTAAAAGCTCAAATTCACCGGCCACTTTTGCCTGCGCAATTAAGTCCAAAAGGCTTCTCTCTCCGCCGCCAAGGTGCGTGGCCACAGAAAGGAATCCAACTTTTATATTTGGTATTGCTTTTGCCATCGGCGCAAACAAATCATCGCCCACAGCAAGTGGCTATGATTCTGAATTCCTTTTCTATGTTCGTGAGTGACCAATTTGACCAAATCGGGATTCAGGCATCCTGAATCCTTTTGGAGTTCTTCGAGATAGACGGCAAGTTCTCGCTTTAGCCAGTAGCGAATTGGCAACTGGAAACCTTGTTTTTGCCGGTTGGCAATGGGCGCATGTAAATGTTTTGGCAATACCGACTTTAGAATGGATCGAAGAATCCACTTTCCCCCGTGCTGGCTTTTCCATTCGATCGGTATTCGCTCCACCAATTTGACGAATTCATTGTCCAGAAAAGGTACTCGGCTCTCGAGACCGTAGGCCATGGACGCTCGATCTGTTTTGGCGAGCGCGGTGTCTATTAAGAAAGTCGATTGAAAGGCCAGCTCAATTTTTTTCTCGTTGGCCAATGGCATTTTGACGATTTCCTCAACTCTTGAATGTACTGCAGCACCCGGCAAGAGTTGATTTAAAAGACTGCGTTTCAATGGACCAAAGATGCCAATAAAGTTTTCCAAATATTCTTGTTCGTTTTGAAATTGCAGGATTTGCAGTAACTTGCGAGCTTGTTGCAGACGGATGACTTTTGGGGGAGAAAAGGCAGCAAGAATATGGTCGACGGCATTCAGGAATGGGTTTCGCAAGCTACTAGGTAGTTTGGTGCAAGGATAAAACGTTTGTAAGAGCTTCTGGTGCGGATACCCAAAGAAAAACTCATCGCCGCCATCTCCCGAAAACGCCACTGTTACTGTTTTTTTGGTCTCTTTGGCTAAAAGTAGAGTAGGAATAAAGGCAGGATCAGCTAAAGGGGCATCCATAAATGCGAAGGAGGAATCGAAGTTGTCTATGCAGTGCCGAGCAGAGAACTCGAACTCGCGGTGTTCGGTTTGGAAGTGCGCAGCGACGTCCCTCGCGTATTTCCGCTCATCGTAAGCTTTCTCGGAAAAGCCGATAGAAAATGTTTGCAATTTTCCTTCTTGCTCCGCTCTTTGCGCGGCCACGATTAGGCTGGAATCAATACCACCACTCAAAAAACAACCCAAAGGTACATCAGCGATGGATTGCCGCTTTACAGATTTTTTAAAGGCGTCCCATATCGCTTCTTGAGCTTCAGCAAATGAGGCAAAAGGTTTTTCTTCGGTGATCGGATGTTCTCGAAAGGCCTTAAGCGAAATATTTCCGTCTTGTAGTAATAGGATGGAGCCGGGTTCAAGTTGTTTTATCGCTTGGAAATACGAAGATGACCAGGGAATGTGTCCGAACTTTAAAAAAGAGAGAATCGAATCATTGTCGACTGTCCTGGGCAAAAAATCTAAAGGCAGAAGTGCGGTAAACGTGGAGGCGAAAGCAAAACCCTGTCCGTTTTGGAAATAATATAAGGGCTTCACGCCGAAGCGGTCACGGGCCAAGTATAGCTTTGGTGAACCGCGTTGATCGAAAATGCCCATGGCAAACATGCCGTTAAATTTGCCAAAACAATTCTCGCCCCACTCCAAATAGGAGTGCAAGACCACTTCGGTGTCGGAGTTGGTGCGGAACTGGTGCCCGAGTTTTTGTAACTCGCCTTTTAACTCAAGAAAATTATAGATCTCACCATTAAATACAAGGTGAACTGTTTTTGCATCGTTCGTAAAGGGTTGGTTGGCAGCGTCCGAGAGATCAATGATTTTTAATCGTCGGTGGATAAGCGCGATATTATCAATACGAGAAATTCCCTCGGCATCCGGCCCTCGACTTTGCAGTTGTTTGCTGATTTGCCGAACGGCCTCTTCGTTGATGCGGTCTGGAAATACGACCCCAGCTATTCCGCACATGGTTGCAATCCTTTAATAACCAATTGTGCCGAGCGCTGCCAAGAAAATGTCAACGCACGTTTCCGTGCCTCTTCTCCCATTTTTTCCGCGAAGTCTTTATTGAAAAATCTTTCCAGTGCGGTGGATATTGCCATTTCATCTCGCGGATCCACGAGTAAGCCAGTTTCGCCCGATACGACTGCATCCAATGGTCCGCCTTCGTTCGGACCAATGGCTGGTTTTCCACAGAGTGCGGCTTCGAGGAAAACTAAGCCAAATCCTTCGACATTTGGTCGCTCATAGTCCAATCGAGACAAAAGGATAAAGGCACGACAATTCTGATATTCTTTCAGGGCTTCCTCATCAGAAATTTTTCCGAGAAAGGTAACCTCAGGGCCCAAGCCAAGTTCGGCAACGACTTTATTCAAACGAGGCAAATCGGGGCCTGAACCAGCGATTCGGTAATGAAACTTTAGGCCACGCTTTTTAAGAATGGCCAGACTCTTGAGCGCCATATCTATGCCCTTATAGTCTTCTAGTCTGGAAATTGTAAAAAATGTTACCTCATCAATATCGCTCTTGTTTTTGGGATAAAACGCTTGACTGTCGACACCGTTTTGAAACGGTTGCAAATTACCATGACCGATTTCTTTTTCAATTAGTCCTCTGGTGAAACTACTGACAGGAAAAACAACCTGTGCTCTCTGAAACACTTTTCTTTTTAGAAAGGCTAACCTTTTTCGTAATCTTTTTTTCCAAGTGCGATCGCCATCAAGTATTTCCACTCCATGGACAACGATACCGAAAGAAATTTTACGGTAGAAAAAAGACAAAAGGTAGGTGGCCAAGCCATCGGGAAACCAAATCATATCGATCACATGATCAGGCTGCCATTCCTTAAATGCGCGCCGCTTTTCCCAAAAAATTCTTAGCAATCCCAATTCTGGATGTTCGGTGGGATGATAAGAGTAGTCCGTGGCATTGGCACGGGGCTGAGCGGGCGAGCAAATTCGCACTTCAATTTCAGGGATAGAATTTAGAGCAGTGCCTAGTGCATAACTACACTTAGCTACCCCGCCAAGTCGTGGCGGATAGTCAAAAGATGACAGAAGAATCTTTTTTGACCCCATAGTGCTCCACTAGCCAACTGTTAAGGAAATTTTAGCACAACCATCGCCAGAAAAGGGAAATACACGTTAACGGATTCCTTCGTGAGGAATTCGACAAATTCCACCCAATTGATACGCTATTCCTATGAGAATTCTGCAGGTGGGTAAGTTCTATTCTCCGTATCACGGGGGAATAGAAACGGTAGTGCAAAATTTGTCGGAAGAGCTTGCGGCGCGAGGGCATCAAGTCACCGTTTTAGTTTCAAATCACCACCTTTTACCGCGGATCGAGTGGATGAATGGCGTAAGAGTTATTCGCATGGATCGGTGGGGCACTATTTTTTCGCAGCCGCTAAATTTGCTAGCGCCGCTGTATCTTTTCTTTTTGTGCTGGCGAGCCGATGTGATTCACATCCATTCACCTAATCCACTGATGGAGTTCTTCTCACTGCTATTTTCCGGAAAAAAAGTAGTGACGTTTCACGCTGAAGTGGTTCGGCAAAAGAGTTTACTATCGTGGTATCGAAAGTTGCAGGCGGTGTTTTATCGACAGGTAATGACGGTAGTCACCGGCACTAAGTCATTATCACGATCCACTTCGTTGCATGGACAAACTATAGAAGTAATTCCTTTTGGGATTCGTGAAAGAGTGCCTACTCCAGAAAAAGTAGCAGCCGTGAAAAGCAAATATGGAAAATATGTGCTTTTTGTTGGTCGATTGGTTGGCTATAAAGGCGTTTCCTTTTTGATTGAAGCCATGAAAGATCTTTCCACTAACCTAGTGGTGATTGGTAGTGGTCCCGAGCTGGCTACTTGGAAAAAACAAAGTGAGCAACTTCCCGGGAAAGTATATTTTTTAGAAAACGTCAGCGATGAGGAACTATCGCAATTTTATGCAGGTTGCGAAGTCTTGGCACTGCCATCAATCACCCAGGCTGAAGCATTTGGAATGGTGCTTGTTGAGGCTATGAGTTTTGGCAAGCCCGTTATTTCGACTCAGCTAGGCACTGGAGTAGATGAAGTAAATGATAATGAAACGACCGGACTGGTTGTGCCTCCGAAAAATTCCCTGGCCCTACGCAATGCGCTTAGTCGAATTCTTTCCGATGATCAATTGCGCGATCGACTAGGAAAAAATTCCAAGGATAAATTTGAAAGAATGTATTCAGTCACCGCAATGGCCGAAGGCTATGCAAAAATTTATCAAAGGATAAAAAATGCTTAGGGTTTTGATAGCTTCCCACGCTGGTGTGCTTGAAGTAAATCGGTCGGTATACCAAGAACTTCGCAGGTATGGGATTGAGGTATCTTTTTTGGTGCCTAAAACCTGGCGAGGCGATTTGATTCAAGATTTGCAATTTAAAAAAGGAGAAGGTGAACAAGGAATAAAGTTCTATGCCCTCGACACAATCTTTTCCGGAAATGGCTCTCTTTTTGTATACCTAGGCTTGTCATCAGTTCCCAAATCATTTGATTTACTGCTCATTGATGAGGAGCCTTGGAGTCTATCCGCCTTACAGTTATCGCTTTGGGCGGGAAAACGGAAAAAAGTTTTTTACACCAAACAAAATCTTAAGAAGAAAATTCCCTGGATTTTTCGTTGCCTTCAAAAGGTGGTCTTTTCCGCTTCGTCCGCTGCTCTAAGCGTGGAAAGGGAAGTGGAAGAAGTTCTACGCTGGAAAGGATATCAAAAAGAGATTTTTGATTTTCCGCATTCCTATGATGCTAACTTATTTCGTCAATTAGAAAATGAAGATGTAGCGAATTCCCGGGCTTCATTAGGTCTTGATCCAGCGCTAGTGACTGTCATCTACTGTGGAAGGTTGACGGAAGAAAAAGGAATAGAGGATCTGATTGCTGTAATTGAAAAAATTCCGGATGCGAAAGCCCAGTTTCTTATCGTTGGAAATGGACCATTGAAAGAACGTATTCAGCAGCTAGCTAATCAAAAGAAAAATCTGAAATTTTTGCCCGCCATTCCTCATCATCTGATCGGAAAAACGATGGCCTGTGGTGATATTTTCATTCTGCCATCGCTTACTCGTAAAAATTGGAAGGAACAATTTGGTCGCGTGATTATCGAAGCGATGGCCTGTGGAGCAATGGTAATTGGCTCTGATTCAGGGGCCATTGCTCGAGTAATTCAACGTTGTGGAGGGGGAGTGTCGT
>CAYZLH010000149.1:0-6705 GCA_964478795.1 uncultured Bdellovibrionales bacterium
AACCGTTTTATAAAGTAGATAAACGAATGGGCCTGAAGCGCTTTCGCCAGACTTACGCCTGGGTTCACAAAGACGGGAGCAAATCGATTTGGATCGAGAAAGATACGTTTTTCCCCCTAAAAATTGAGGCCCCCTGTCCTACCGAGGTTGTGGAATTGGCTTGGTCAAAACCGGGACCCAATAATTGTGAGGTGGATTTCCGCAACATTCTCTCGCTGCGCCGCGGATCACCACAAAACTCTAAGGTGACCGTCTGGAAAGATGGCAGCCCTGTTTTATATTTTACGATAGATCGAGTGCTTAACACGAAACCAACGAGTAATCCGTCTGGCGTTTCGGTAGAAATTCAAAGCATA
Organism: uncultured Bdellovibrionales bacterium; assembly: GCA_964478795.1. Classification (GTDB taxonomy): domain Bacteria; phylum Bdellovibrionota; class UBA1018; order CAIPTA01; family CAIPTA01; genus JAKFYM01. Next base: position 357 of record CAYZLH010000149.1, read on the forward strand.
GCTAATCAAATCTTACGTTGATGTTTGCTCAGATCGCTGCCCCTCTCCGTTTGCCGGCGCTGACTTATAAAATTCCCGAAGGGGCTAGTTTTGCTATCGGCGATCCCGTTGTTATTCAGGTAAGAAAAAAAAATTACGACGGGATTATTGTCGAAATCAACGAGAATCCCCCCGCGGGAAATAAGTTTGAAATTAAAGAGATCCTAGGTCCATCCGAAAACTACCCAAAGCTCGAAGAGCCTTCTGTCAAATTTTTGCTTTGGGCTGCGGACTATTATCAGTATCCGCTGGGCGAAGTCTTAAAAACTTTTCTTCCGCCCAATCCGATACCACCACAAGAAAAAGTATTTGCACTGGTAGACCCGGCCCCAACGACTTCAGCTCCTAAGGGAAAAAAGCAGCAGGAGCTTTTGCGTTTTCTCAAAGAAAACCCCAATTCGCCACTGTCACCAGAATTTCGGGCCCCGGCCCAACGGCTGCTAGAGCTTGGTCTCATTCAATTTCATTGGAAACATCAAGATCATCTGCCCGCGCCGACTCCGATTTTTGATCCGGGATTTTCCTTGAATGAAGCTCAGGCGAGTGCCCTAACCGAAATTCATTTATGGATAGAGGCTGGAAAGTTTCAACCCGCACTCCTTCAAGGCGTAACCGGTAGTGGAAAAACCGAAATTTATATCCGTTCCGCCCAGCAAACTCTTGCTCGAGGAAAAAATGTACTACTGGTGGTTCCCGAGATTGCGCTGACCCCACAGCTAGTTTCTAGATTTCAATCTCGATTAGGAATTCCCATCGCCGTGCTTCACTCGGGAATTTCGCCTGGAGAGAAAAGTAAGCACTGGCATTCCTTAAATCAAGGCAAGATTCGCATGTGCATCGGTGCCCGCTCAGCAGCTTTTGCCCCCGTACAAAACCTTGGCCTAATTATTGTCGACGAAGAGCACGATTCCGCACTCAAACAAGAGGATCATCTGCGTTACAACGGCCGCGATCTTTTGGTTATGCGCGCAAAACATAGTTCGGCCACAATTCTACTGGGCTCGGCGACACCGTCCCTAGAAACCTATCACAATGCCATCTCCGGAAAATACAAACACTTGTTGCTCCCCGATCGAGCGACTGGCAGTAGAATGCCGGAAGTGTTTTTGCTTGATAAGTCAAAAGATTCATCGCCCGGATTACTTTCGAATCATCTGCGCGTAGAAATGGAAAAGACGCTAGAGACCAAGGGCCAAATAATGCTTCTGCTCAATCGGCGTGGCTTTTCGTCATTCTTACTGTGTGAATCCTGTGGCTTTGTGCCGGAATGCCCAAACTGCAGCGTCTCCCTGACAAACTATCAAAACAAACTAAAGTGTCACTACTGTGGTCACCTGGAAAAGCCACCGAAAACCTGCGCCCAGTGTGGTCAAGCCGCCTGGGAACCAGGCACCCGCGGCACAGAAGCATTAGAAAAAGAGGTAAAAGAATATTTTCCAGGCAGAACAATTATTCGAATAGACAAAGAAAGCGTAGAAAAAAAGGGGGCACTGGAAGCCGCACTCCACAAAATATCCAGTGGACAAGTGGATATCGTTATTGGCACACAGATCATCTCTAAGGGTCACGATTTTCCCAACGTAGCATTGGTTGCCGTAGTTTTTGCTGACTCGAGCTTTCATCTTCCAGATTTTCGCGCCTCAGAAAAAAGCTTTCAGCTGTTCACGCAGATGGCGGGCAGGGCCGGAAGGGGCGAGCGACCCGGGAAAGTTTTTTTGCAAACCTATGACCCCCAACACCCCAGCATACAGTTCTCGCTGAACCACGACTATCGTGGATTTAGTGAGGTGGAATTAAAAATTCGTAGACAATTTAACTATCCGCCCTTCGTACGATTAGCGAGAGTTCTATTCTCTGGGCCCAACTCCGAACTTACGGAAAAAAATGCGGAAAAGCTCTTTCGCCTCATTGAACGGCAGGCTAAACAAAACGGCATTGAAATTTTAGGACCGGCACCCGCGCCAATTGCAAAAATATCAAATCGATTTCGGTGGAATATTCTACTAAAAGCAAAACAGGTAAACTCACTTCACACCTTCTTGCGGTTTACTCAGGAACAGGCCCCCAAAGTCATAGATCGGCGAGTGCTACTGCATATTGACGTTGATCCGCTTTCCCTGATGTAATGAGACATGGCCGAAAACAATGAAAATTCAGCTGCCAGTAAAAAAGCGGCGCGTTCAAGCGCAATTGAAGAACAAATCATTCGGCAGCAGAAAAGACGAGAAGAGCAGGCCTTTCTTGAGGAGCTTGGTAAACGCATTACCATCGCCCGTGATGGCAAACAGTTTTCAGAACGAAGAGATTTTGCGGCCGCCATTGCTCAGTATCGCCGCTTTTTGGCGATTACTGCCCGCGCCCAAAATGTGGAAGTATCGGAATTACGCCCTGAGCTTTTTGATAAGAGCCAACAAACGGGAGAGAGCTTACTGATTTCTTCCATCTTGCTCGATACGATCAAGATTTTAGATAAGTTGGATAATGAAAACGCCAAGGAAGAGCGCTCAATGTGCCACAGGCTTTTTATCCGCTTTACGGTCGGTCAACCTTTTCAAAACTTTGCCGCCGAAAGCTTGCGGAAGTTTATCGTCTATCGCAAAACCGTTCGTCACAAAACCGAGTTTTGGAATACCTATAATGCCATTCGTGTAAAAAGATTTTGTGCTGTAGCATCTTGGGCATTCGAAAGCCCCCAGGCCCCCGAGGTGCTTCGCCTGCGAAGGTTTCGTGATCAATACCTTGTATCTAACGTTGCGGGGAGATGGTTCGTGTCCGCCTATTATCGGTTCGGATCCGATATGGCAGACGTCTTAGATCAAATTCCGGGCGCTAAGCCGATGGTGCGTTCCACCCTGAGATTTTTTGTTGGTTAAATTGTTTTTTCTGCGTACTGACCCGGCAGATCAAAAAACTAAAGAATGATGGTACCGATTCGCTCAGGCTTAAATTGGAAACGAAACTCGTTGTCCATTAAAAAAGCGAAATTCAACCAAACAAACATCGCTTTGCCTTTAATATTCTCCATGGGCACAAATCCCCACATGCGAGAATCCGAACTTTTATCGCGGTTGTCTCCGAAGGCCAAAATTTTCCCTTCAGGCACCTCAATTGGGCCATAGTCGGAGTTGAGCAAGCTATTCATGTTATAGAGCACGGGATGATCAGCACCCTCGAGCTTTTCTGTGAACAAAGATAGAACGCGACGATCGTCATCGGTTTCCATCCCCGCCTCAAGATTGGGATCCTTAAGCGGTGTAACTTCAACCGGTTTATCATTGATGTAAAGTATCTTTTCCCGAATTGCCACGCGATCGCCGGGCAAACCAACAACGCGCTTGATGTAATTGATAGTCTCATCGCGAGGATAGCGAAACACGATCACATCGCCGCGGGTGGGGAGTTGTTGCTGAGTAACGTAAATCGGTCTTTCTAAGAAAAATTCAGTAAATGGCACCTTGAAGCCATAGGAAAACTTGTTCACAAAAATGTGGTCACCAATAAAAAGGGTGGGGATCATGGAGCCAGAAGGAATTTTATAGGGCTCGATAATCGAAGACCGCAAAAACATCACAATAATGATCGCAATGGCTAACTGTTTTCCTGTGTCGGCGATCCAAAGCTTGATACGGTTTAACACGGCGAAATTCCTTTTTGAAAAACCTTCGGGTTCTAAAAGGCCGAGTGTAACAGTGGCCCTAGATTATGATAAGTTAAATCTGTGAGCATCCTAGATCGATATATAGCCTCCGAGTTTTGGAAAGGCCTGCTGGCCTCGATCTCCACGTTTTTGGTGCTTTACCTCGGCGGAGACACGGTGCGACAGGGGGTTAAAGAAGACATCCCTCCCGCCTATGCCCTGCAATATACGCTCTATCAACTGCCAGAAGTTTTAGTCTTACTCTTGGCTCCGGCCTGCTTAATGGGCACGCTAATTTGCCTTTCTGGATTGGCCAGGCGCAACGAACTGACGGCCATGTATGCCAGCGGAATCAGCTTGGCGCGAATTTCATTTGTCGTGCTAAGCCTGGTCTTCATGTTGTGCTGCGCCTCCTTCATTATCACCGACCGCGTGGTGCCCCCCTTGGCGAAGGCGCGCTCTCAATTTTACCGCAAAGAAATCTTAAAAAAGCCGGATTTGCAAACAGACATCAAACAAAACAAGATTTGGTATCGAAGTCGAAATTTGATTTACAACTTGCGCACATTCGACCCGGCGAAAAATCGTATCGCCGGAATTTCCATCTACACCTTCAATGACTCCTTTGATTTGATCCAACAAATCGAAGCCGTTTCCGCCGATTTTGTCGATTCTCAGTGGATTCTCTCCGACGGTCTACTCACCCTTTTTGATCCAGCCACCGGAAACCCCCTCACTAAACACTTTGAGGCTCAGACCGTTAGTCTCAGCGAAAAACCGGAGGACTTTAAAGAAATTGAAAAAGAGGTGGAGACTCTACGCCTAAAAACCCTGTGGAAATACATCCAACGCAATAAAGAAGCGGGCATCGATACACACTCCTTTGAGGTCACTTTTTGGTCAAAAATCAGCATGGCCTTAGTGCCGCTTGTGATGGCCATTTTGGGCATCCCCTTTGCCACTCAACACCAGCGCCATAGCAGCCTGGCCAGAGACGTAAGTGTCTGTTTTTTCTTCATCCTCGTCTATTGGCTCTTCTATTCCGGAGCCCTCTCCATGGGTAAATCCGGGGTAATTGCCCCGTTTTGGGCCGCCTGGGGACCTAACTTCCTCTTTTTCGCCTTTGGCCTTTTTATGGTAGTAAGAACCAAGCGAATTTAGACCATGGCAATACTCGAAATTTTAACTTATCCCGATCCGCGACTTCTGCAGGTGAGCAAGCCCGTGACCGATTTCGGCCCGGAACTCAAAAAGCTCTGCGAAGATATGCTGGAGACCATGTACGCCGCACCGGGCGTGGGTCTCGCTGCGCCCCAAGTAAATGTGCATAAAAACTTGGTGGTCATTGATATTGATTATGAAAGCTCCGAAGATGAGCCCCCCATTCTCTCCAATAAAAATCCGCTGATTTTGGTTAACGCCAAAATTGTCTGGAAAGAGGGCGAACAAATCTGCAAAGAGGGTTGCCTAAGCGTGCCCGGTGAATTTGAAGAAGTAGTGCGCGCTGAAAAAGTACGCGTTGAATATCAGGATGTAGATGGAAGTCCCAAAGTATTAGAGGCTGAGGGCTATCTTGCCGTGGCCGTGCAACACGAATTAGATCATCTTGACGGCCGATTATTCATCGACCGTTTGAGTTTAATGAAAAGTAAGTCGATCAAAAAACGACTCAAGAGAGAGGCCCTCAAGTGAAGTGTGTGTTTTTTGGAAGCCCAGATTTCGCTGTGGCCTCCTTAAGCGCACTCTTATCATCCGACCATGAAGTTTTAGGCGTGATCACCCAACCCGATCGGCCGGCTGGCCGCGGACTAAAGCTGGAACCTCCCGCGGTAAAAAGATTGGCGCTAGAACACCACCTGCCCATTTTGCAGCCGGAAAAAGTAAATTGTGAAGAGACCTATTCATTTCTCGAAAAACTGCAGCCCGAAATTTTGGTGGTCGTCGCCTACGGAGGATTCTTGGGGAAGCGGTTGCTGGAGTTTTGCCGATATCCACCCGTTAATGTGCACCCCTCCAACTTACCAGATCTGCGCGGTGCTGCGCCCATGCAATGGGCGGTGCTGAAGGGATATCGCGAAACCGGAGTGACCACCCAATTCATGGTGAAAGAAATGGATGCGGGTGACATACTTCTACAGGTACCAGCAAGTATTGGGGAAAACGAAAATTCCAAAGAACTTCAGGATCGCCTAAAGGTGGTGGGCGGTGAACTCCTGGTCAAGACTCTGACGGGATTAGCGGCCGGCACAATCACGCCCAAAAAACAGGATGGCTCTCGTGCTACTTTTGCGCCTCTCTTAGCCAAAGATCACGGACGCATTCGTTTTTCCTCCACCTTTGCCGCAGAGATTCACAATCAGATTCGTGGCCTATTCCCCTGGCCCGGCGCATTTACTTATTTCCAGGGGAAGCGCGTAAAATTTCTTCGCTCGCTTCTGGCGGACAAGAAACTTTCTGGGGAGCCCGGCTCATTTGTGATCGAAAATGAAAAACTTTTTGTGCAAACCGCTAATGGCACCCTGGAAATCCTCGAGCTTCAGCCCGAAGGGAAAAAGGCTTTATTGCCTCGAGAATTTGAGAATGGTATCCAAAATGTAGACCGTCGCTTTCAAGAGGAGTTCCCATGAAAACGCTCATTGCCCCTAGCATTTTATCGGCTGATTTTGCCCGCTT
>CAYZLH010000150.1:0-6695 GCA_964478795.1 uncultured Bdellovibrionales bacterium
CGATTTTAGCAAAAATGTCTTCTAGTGGACGCATGTGTCACATCTAACATTTTTTGCGATTCCCCCATAGACCTGGGCTAAAGAAAAGTGGTGGCGGAACTATAAGCCGGGTTCTGTGCCACTTCTTTTGGAAGTGCGGCAATCATTCCTCTAGGCCCATGGTTACCCAGTGGCTCAAGCGATCCTACCCGCACGCATCAGGCGAGCAGCCCTACTACGCGTGCCTATTTGGTCTTGCTCCAGACGGGGTTTGCCTTGCCATTGCTGTTACCAGCAATGCGGTGGTCTCTTACACCACCGTTTCACCCTTACCCACATTTTTGCAAATATAGGCGGTTTATTCTCTGTTGCACTTTCCGTAAGACAAGCGAAACCACGTGTTTTCCGCTTATCTTCCTGGCCGTTAGCCAGCGTCTTGCTCAATGGAGCCCGGACTTTCCTCCCCCCCATTTTCTCTTACGAGTCAGGGGCAGCGATTACCCGTTCCGCCACCAAGCATACTTCTAATCGATTTGGATTCCAGAAGGCAAGAACTTGATCATATTGGGTGTGATTTTTAAGGGAATCGGCTGGGCAGGGTTTAAAGAATAGATGGAAACAACATTTTTCTCTAGAACGCCGAGATCGGCACCATCGGCACGCTTGCGCAGTTCCATCCGCTCCCCCTGCCCGCCATCTAGAGCAATATAAGTTGGAGTGACGAGAGCAGCCCTTTCTAACGTAAGAAAGATGAGGGGACGGTTGGTAAATCCGGCAAGAATACTTGGTTCATTGCGATACTGCTCAAGATCGGCAGGTAACGGCCCTTCAGCGTATTTGGACCAGATATTCCCCAAAGTATCGGCATCAAGCAGGAAATACTCGGGAGAATTGGCACCGGCTGGTCGGTCTGTCCGAGAAACAATTTCATAAATTCCTTCAAACGCATCCGCCTTCTGAGCTTGCGCGAATGTAGAGAAGAACAGGCCACAAATCAGGAAACTAAAAATAAGTTTATTCATTTTTCTTTTTCTTTCCGCGAAATAAATTTTCTTCCAGATGTTGCTGCAAAAACTTTTTTTCGTTTTCGTCAATCGCCTGAAACCGCTTCAAGCGAAAATCTTGGTAGAGTTTTTCACAATTCGCCTTAATTGATTGTAGCTCTGGATCGCGCAGCTTCCTAGTTTCGAGCAAATCTTTCTCGGAAAGAAAACCGCAAGCCACGGCAATTTTTTCCTGTTTTAACCGGTGTGCTTGCAAGAGCCCGAATTCAAGGGATTTCCAAGCCGCCACCTCACGAGTTAGTCCCCCAACTATTTTTTCTGCGGTCACCAACCGCACACTCTTTCGGGTGACTAACGAACAACTCCAATACACTTTCTCCCCTCGTGGCGCGGGAAGAACAATAAGATTGATCGTGCAATCAGGATGAAAATCTTGCATTCTTAAAATGATTACAACAATTTATGGAATCTCCAAATAAGAGAAAAAAAATTGCTATCGTTACTGGTGCTTCAGCCGGCTTGGGCGCTGAATTTGCGAAACAAATCGAACATTTTTATTTTTTAGATGAAATCTGGCTAATTGCTCGCCGGGCTGCCCCCATGAAAGAGCTGGCCGAGCGATTTCAAAAGTCAAAAGGGGTCGTGGTCGCCTTAGATTTAGGCAAGGAAAGCGACCTGGCGAACCTAAAGAAAAAAATTGAGGAAGAAAACCCGCAAATCGAAATTTTGGTCAATAACGCTGGGCTCGGCAAAGTAGGGCCCTTCGCTGAAGTGGGGCTGCAAGATCATCTAAACATGATCGATATTAACGTGCGTAGCCTGACTTATCTGACCCACTGTTGTATTCCCTTTATGCTCCCTGGGGCAAAAATCATTCAAGTTGCTTCGGGCATTGGCTTTGCTCCGTCTCCGTACTTTTCCATTTATGCCGCCTCGAAGGCATTCGTCGTTTCATTCGGTGAAGCCTTAAATTTTGAATTACGCTCACGAGGAATAACCGTTACTACTGTGTGCCCTGGCCCCGTGGCCACAGAGTTCTTTGGCGTTTCGGTGAAAAACGATTATTTCAAAGACAAAATCGCGGCCTCCGAGCCATTCAACTCCAGCTTGATGGTTTCCGCCGAAGCCGTTGTGACTCAGGCACTGAAAGACAGTGAAAAAAATCGCCGCCGTTCCGTATATGGGATTGCGATTAAACTCTTTGTGCTCTTCGCCCCCATATTTCCTCGCTCCCTGCTTTTACGACTCCTCGCCCGGCGAAATACCCAATAGACTCCTTTTCGGCACGATTCAGTCCACAGGAAAATTCGTCGGCGCCCAATTAAAATGCGCATAATTTCAAACACTTAAAGCATTAAGCGAGACATGCTGCGGCTAGCATTAAAGGGGCCGGTGACGTATATTTGCCAGCGGCTTTTCGCGAGGAGTTTCACATGTTTGAAAATAGAAATATTCGAATTATCGGTGTTCCCACAGATCTTGGCGCCAGCCGGAGAGGTGTCGACATGGGTCCATCCGCATTGCGCGTGGCCAATGTGGGTCCACGCTTAGAAAAGTTAGGCTACAGAGTTGAAGATATGGGCAACATTCCCGTAGCCGTCCGCGAATCCATTCTCAAACCACAAGAACATGGCATAAAGTATTTGCCCGAAATTGTGTCGACGGTGACTAACCTCAAGGACAAAGTATATACGTCGCTGAAAGACGGGAGAATCCCCTTAGTGCTCGGCGGAGACCACTCGCTCGCCATTGGCAGCATCGCCGGGGTTACCAAATTTTATTCGGAAAAAAAGCAAAAGGTGGGAATCATCTGGCTTGATGCTCATGGCGATATCAACACTCCAGAAACATCCCATAGTGGAAACATTCACGGCATGCCCTTGGCCCATAGCCTGGGAATCGGTCACAAAGATCTCCTCGCCATTGCGGAAAAAAGCCCAATGGTAGATCCCTCGCGCACAGTTTTGATTGGAATTCGTGATTTAGATCAAGGTGAGCAAAACACCATTCGCGAAATGGGTGTGCGCGCATTTACCATGCGAGATGTCGACGAAATGGGCATGCGAAACGTAATTCAGGAAGCCATTCGCATTGCATCTAACGGAACGGCCGGATTTCATCTTTCCTTTGACGTAGACAGCATGGATCCCTCTGAGGCCCCTGGCGTGGGCACCGCAGTTCGTGGCGGCTTTACCTATCGCGAAGGCCACCTAGCCATGGAAATCCTCCACGACTCGGGAAAAATTCTTTCCATGGACGTTACTGAAGTGAATCCCGTTTTAGACACCTCCAATCGCACCGCTGATTTGGCGGTAGAGATGACCCTTTCGGCGTTTGGAAAAAGAATTCTGTGAAGATCCGGTTTGCTGAACTCCGCGGCCCACAGGCCAATGAATATTTAACGGATTTAGCCAACTTGAGAATGCGCGTGTTTCGAGACTTCCCCTATCTTTATGAGGGAGATATCGAATATGAAAAAAACTATTTAAGAACCTATTTTGCTAGCCCCAATAGCTTCGTGGCGCTTTGTTATGACGACCAAAAGATCGTTGGTGCCTGTACCGCAATCTTGTTATCCGAAGAGCAAGACGAATTTCAAAAACCCTTTTTACAAAACGGGCTGGACCCGCAAAAGATCTGCTATTTTGGCGAATCAGTGCTGCTCAGCGATTACCGCGGAAAAGGAATCGGCAACACCTTCATGGATCTTCGCTTAAATTTTGCCAAAGAGTTTTCTGAAGTAACCCTGGCCGCATTCTGTGCGGTGATCCGCAATGATCATCATCCACTTCGGCCGAAAAATTATTCTCCCTTAGATGGATTTTGGCTGAAGTGTGGTTTTGCCAAGATGCCAAATTTTCTCGCCGAATATTCCTGGCGAGACGTTGGCGAAAGCTCGGAAAGCAAAAAACAAATGCAATTTTGGAGTAAGAAAATATGAAGACACGAGAATTGATCAATGCCTACTACTCAGCCTTCAATCGCAAAGATATTGAGTCTTTCTTAAGTTTGCTCACGGAAGACGTGGAACACCATGTGAATCAAGACAAAGTGCAGTCTGGTAAAGACGCATTTCGTGATTTTATGGGGATCATGGATGCCCACTACGACGAGCAAGTAGACGACCTGGTGGTAATGGTCTCCGATAATGGCGAACGGGCGGCGGCAGAATTTACCATCAAGGGAGTTTACAAAAAAACCCAGGCGGGACTCCCCGTAGCAAAAAATCAAAAGTACAAAATACCCGTGGGCGCATTCTTTACGATCCGCAGTGGAAAAATTGCTCGAATAACAAATTACTATAATTTAAACGAATGGATCGAGATCGTATCAAAATGAAATTAGCATCAGTGCAATTCAGTCTAAAACCAGTACTCAGCGACAAAGATTTTTGGGGGCGCGTCTATCACTTCGTAACGGAAGCCTCTGCCGCCGGCGCCGAAGTGATACTCTTCCCAGAATATTTTAGTTTGTCGTGGATTTTAATGCACTATCCCCAGGAAAAATTTCGCTCAGCCCTCTTAAAATCAGCGGAGTTGGAAAGAGAATTTCTCACGCGAATGCAGGCCCTATGTGATAGCGACAAGATTACCATTATCGCCGGCACTCACCCTCACGTATTGGGACAATCTATTTTCAATCGCTCTTGGATTTTTCAGCCAGGAGCTGCGCCGAAGTTTCAAGACAAAGTAAACATGACACGATTCGAAGCAGAGGCTTGGAATATTCAGCCGGGGCGGAACTCATTGCAAACTTTCTCAATTCAAGGCGTGTCTTGCGCTGTGGCCATCTGTTATGACGTAGAATTTCCATCCTATACGGCAGCGGCTGCAGAGGCCCGCACGGAAATTCTATTTGTACCCAGTTGTACGGACGATGTGCACGGCTATTGGCGCGTTCGCCATTGTGCTCAAGCGCGGGCCATTGAGAATCAAAGTTATGTCCTCACCAGCGGGATCGTGGAGGGCAATCCTGAATTCGAAGAAATCTACTCTCATCACGGCGAGGGTGTGTTGCTTTCCCCTTGTGATAAACAGTTTCCTGCTGGTGGCGTAATCGCTAAATCACGAGCCAACGAAGAAAATATCTTTTACGGTGAGGTGGATTTGCACGCACTTCGAGATGTGCGCAGAAATGGCACGGTTTTAAACTTGCGTGATTCCGCCGAGCGAACGCCGATGGAAATTTTGGGTTGATCAATGGAAAAGCTGAAAGATCTACTTTCCAAATCGGCTCTCGAAAACATTGCCGCTCAAGTGGTCCAGCAATATCCATCGTTTCCCAAAAAGGTCTTTGTAGAAACCACCTGGAAGAAAATAGCTAGTTTAGAGTTAAAGGATCGGGTCCGAGAAATTTCTCGCTCACTAAGAGTCAGTTTACCAAACGACTTTCCGATGGCCATTGATATATTGCTGGCTACCGCCCAAAGCGAAGAAAACCCCGACGGTTTATCAGGATTTTTGGCCTGGCCAATAACCCAATTTATCGAAGATCATGGAGTTGATCATTTTGATTGTTCTGTACGCGCTCTAAAGAAAATCACATCCGCAATGTCGGCAGAATTCGCGATTCGCCCCTTTTTGCAAAAGTACCCCGATCAGATGTTGCCGATATTGATGAGCTGGACTCAAGACTCCAATCTTCATGTACGCCGACTTGTTTCCGAAGGCACGCGACCTTTGCTGCCGTGGGGGCAGCAGCTTCCGGAATTTCGCCGATCCCCCACCCTTACACTACCGCTGTTACGAGCGCTCGCTCATAGTGAGGAGCTTTATGTACGAAAGTCTATTGCGAATCATTTCAATGATATTTCCAAAGACCACCCAGAGCTGCTTATGAAAGAGTTACGCGAATGGCGAAAACGCTTTCCCCGAAACGAAAAACTCGAATGGGTCTATCGACATGGCCTACGCACTCTCTTAAAAAAGGGGAATCAAGAGGCTCTTAGTTTTCTCGGTTATAGGGGCGATCGGGTGGAGGTGAAGTCTTTCTCCATATCTCCTAAAAAACTAAAATTAGAATCTGCGCTTACCATCGCATTAAAATTTGTGGCCAAACAAAAAGCGACATTAATGATCGACTACGCAGTTCATCACCAAAAGGCGAACGGACACCTCTCGGCGAAAGTTTTTAAGTGGAAAAAGTTCCAAGTGAATAAGGGTCAAACAGTTGATATTCAGAAAAAACATTCCATTCGAAAAATTACAACCCGTAAATATTATCCTGGCAAACATCAGATTGAGCTGATCGTAAACGGAAGCTCTAAAGCTAAAGTCGACTTTCACCTCTCCACAAAATAGTTTTGGCCGAACCAAAGAACTGATTGCGCAAAGCAAAAGCCCTTCTCGTTAGATTTCCTCGTTGAAGTTTGTCAAAATTTCTCATATTCAGTGACCAATGAAACTCAGCAAAATTTTTCTCCTGTCCTTTTTAATTCTCGTCGATGCCCACGCCGAATTTACCAATAAGACCGAAGGCGGACTGGTAATCACTAGCGGAAATTCCCGCACCCAGTCGATTCAAGGAAAGCACCTTTCGGTGTATCACTGGGAAAAGAATGACTTGTCGTTAAAAAGCTCCTTTCTGAAAGGAAAATCTGACGGCGTATTGAATGCAAAAAAGTGGGACGTATCTCTTCGATATGAACTAACCTTCACCGAGGTTTTCAGCGGGTTTCTTTCTCAAGGAGTGGAATCGGATCGATTTGCTGGC
>CAYZLH010000151.1:0-6676 GCA_964478795.1 uncultured Bdellovibrionales bacterium
GAGGCGGCTACAGAGATCACGCCATCTTCATAACGATACAAAATTCCGCCCTTATTGAACTCCATGGTTTGTCCATCGATCGTGAAGCGAACCACGGATACTTCTGGGAAAAGATCCCAGCTTTCGGCAAAAAATTCCGTGCGACCCGAATCGGATTTACACTGGATGGTGGAAGTATTAGAGCCGGCGAAGGCTGCAGGGGCGAAAAGAGCCGCAAGTACGAGCAGAAGTTTCATGATGAGTCCTTTGTTGAGGTGGTTGATGGCGGACTCGTACCACAGTGAGGATTCACTGGTTAACGCGGAGAGCCAAGGATTTAGACAAGGAACCTAAGAAAACTTGCGCCCAATCTACTAGTTTTTAGACTCTATCTCGTCACTTAATTGTGCTGATACATACTATCTTCAAACACGGCCAGCGCCACTTTCGCCCCTTCTCCCATGGCAATCACAATTTGCTTATAGGGCACGGTAGTCACATCACCAGCGGCATAGATTCCCGGCACGGAAGTGCGTCCCTTCTCATCTACTTTGATTTCGCCGAACTTGGTCAGCTCCACAGTTTCTTTCACAAAGTGGGAATTGGGCAGGAGTCCGATCTGGATAAAAATTCCATCTAGCTCCATTCGTTCATTTTTCTCCGTGGCGCGATCCAAATACTCTAACGCTACTACTTTTTGGCCGTTACCCACGATTTCAGAAGTCTTCGCCTTCAAAACTACCTTGGTATTTTTGAGCGACAACAACTTATCCACCAACACTTTGTCAGCTTTGAGGGCATCATTGTATTCAAACAATACTACCTCACCAGCGATCCCTGCTAAATCGATGGCCGCTTCCACACCGGAGTTTCCGCCCCCGATTACGGCGATTTTTTTGCCTTTGTAAAAGGGTCCGTCACAATGCGGGCAGTAAGCCACGCCCCGGCCAATATATTCCCGCTCGCCGGGCACGCCGAGTTCGCGCCACTTCGCACCCGAGGCCACGATTACGGATTTTGCGGAAAGCACTTCCCCACCCTCGAGCTGAATTTCGCGTTCTTTGCTAATATTTTTTACCCGTCTTTGTTCCAAAATTTTTACGGGATAGGCCGCCAAGTGTTTGGCCATAGCATCGGCCAGCTGTGGGCCTTCGGTATAGACCACGGAAATTAAATTTTCGATGCCTTTGGTGTCTTGCACTTGTCCACCCATCCGTTCGGCCAGCAGCACAGTTTGAAAACCTTTGCGAGCCGCGTAGATGGCCGCGGATACCCCAGCTGGTCCACCGCCCACCACGGCTACATCAAAAGAACCTAAATTTTTCGTCACGGCTTGGGCCGCCTCGCTCACGCCAAAATGCGCTTCGAGTTTGGCCAAAAGATCGAGAAAGTGAATGCGTCCGGAATGAATCATTTTTCCGTCGTGCACCACCGAGGGTACGCCTTGAATTCCCAAAGACTCTACTTCGGCGGGCACGTAGCCGCCGTCCACCATTTCATGGGTAAAATCACTATGCACGAGCGCCATCTGATTCAGTGCTTGAATTACATCGGGGCAGTTTTCACACGTAAGCGATACGTAAGTTTTTAAATGAATTGGGCCCTTTAATTTGCGGATGCGATTGGCAATTCCCTCATCGGGCATCTTGCCTTTTCCGTCAGCATTTAAAATGGCTAAGATCAGCGAGGTAAACTCGTGACCACCGGGAATTCCGCGAAAGGAAATCCCCACGGATTTTTTATTTTTGAGGATGCGAAAGGCGGGCACGGGAGCGGTTTTTCCGGTTTGCACCACGCGGATTTTGTCCGAAGCCGCCGCGATTCCCTGAAGCATTCCTTCAAGTTCGCTCTGATTTTCGTTGGTACTGGAATCGAGTTCTAGCGTAATTTCGCTTTCTAGCGCAGCAAACACACCCTTTAATTGCTCAATCATTTCTCGGTCTAACATATTTCCCTCACACCCAACGCTTAGAGGCCATTCTTAAGGAACACAAAACATCCCTCTCGCCCAAACGAGCGAGAGGGATTCCAACAACTAGATTTTTCCTACAAGATTCAATCCGGGTTTTAAGGTTTTCTCTCCTGGACGCCACTTAGCAGGGCACACTTCATTGGGATTCGCGGCAATGAATTGGGCCGCTTGCACTTTGCGCAACAACTCGTCGGCGTTACGGCCGATTCCGTTATCGTTCACTTCAGCAAGCTTGATCATACCTTCAGGATTCACCAAGAAAGTCCCACGATAAGCCAAACCTTCCTCTTCGATGTACACGCCGAAGGCACGCGCGAGATGACCGGTCGGGTCGGCTAGCATTGGGTATTGGATCTTCTTGATAGTTTCCGAAGTGTCGTGCCACGCTTTGTGCGTGAAATGCGTGTCGGTGCTTACCGAGTAAACTTCTACGCCCATTTTTTTAAAGGCCTCGTATTTATCAGCCATGTCTCCTAATTCCGTGGGGCACACGAAGGTAAAATCCGCAGGATAGAAAAAGAATACCGACCACTTCCCTTTCAAATCGTTTTGCGTAACGGTTTTAAAGGTTTCGTTTTGGTAAGCCTGAACTTTGAAATCCGGCACTTTCGTATTAATTAAGGTCATCATTTTATATATTCTCCTATGAATAAGTGGCGGGCCGAACCCCAAAGAGATCTCCCGCTTTTTTCTAGAATACGGTATCTCACAAATTAGATGAAATCGATAATTTCTAAGGTATAATAGATATAATCTATCAACTCGGGTGGTCAAAAAGGGTCTTATGGAGAAAAAAGTGAATTTTACGCTCACGCAAATGGAATATGTCTTAGCCGTGCACCGCTTCGGACACTTCGCTAAAGCCGCCAAGGCTTGTTTTGTAACCCAACCCACACTTTCCATGCAGATTCAAAAATTAGAAGAGTCCATTGGCGCCGTGATCTTTGACCGGAGCAAAAAACCCATTCTGCTCACTCCCCTTGGCGAGAAACTCATTGAAGGAATGCAAAAAGTAGTTTCTGAGGCTAAATCCTTAGAACATATCGTACTCGAAGAAAGTAGCGAACAGATTCATGGCGAGCTAACGGTTGGCGTAATCCCCACCATAGCCCCCTATTTATTGCCCCGATTATTTACCAAGTTGCAGAAAAACTTTCCCGAGCTCAACTTGAAAATTCACGAAATGCAAACCTCGCGAATCATCGAGGCCTTAGCCAACGACGAAATCGATCTGGGCATTTTGGCCATCCCGCTCAAGCTCCCAAAAATCATCGAGGTGCCGCTCTATCATGAAACGTTTTCCGTTTTGTGTCACCGCAAGCACCCTTTGGCTTCGCTCAAAAAAGTAAATTATGAGCAGCTCAACGCCGACGACATCTGGCTACTCGAAGAAGGTCATTGCCTGCGCCATCAAATTTTAGATGTATGTTCATTTCGTGGAAAAAAGCGGCGAAAAATTGAATTTGAGAGTGGTAGCTTAGAAACACTAAAAAATCTGGTGAATACCTCTGGTGGCTACACACTGGTGCCCCAGCTGGCCACCGACTCCACCGGCTCCCAAACTAAAATTGTGGAATTTGAGAAACCTGTGCCTTCACGGGTGGTGGGTTTCGCCTTACGCAGAGAGCACCACAAAGCCAAGCTAGTGGGCGCTCTGAAAGAGGCGATTCTTGACTCGCTTCCGGAAGAGGTTCGAGCCACTCGCAGCAAGAATTTAACGGTAATTCCCGTGGGTCCATCATAAATACAAAAATACCTGGCACCAGGTATTTGACGGGATCATGATATTTTTCGCAGCTATTTCCAACGGAAAAAATCGGAGTAAGCTTTTACCAAACACGAGAAGTGTTCTAAACAATCGAAAGGGAAAGTCATGAAAGTAATTGTAATGTTGTTTGCCTTAGCACTATTGCCGGTGGCTCATGCTGCCGACGGAACCGAAGCAGAAAAATCCGAAGCTCCTGCCGCCACCACTGCAGAAAAAGACGTGAAAGACGCCAAGAAAGCCGGCAAGAAAAAGATGGCCAAGAAAAAACCCAAAGCCTGCAAACATGGCGAAGAAGGCTGCAAAATGGGTGAACACAAAGGGCACAAAGGACACGAAGGCCATGAAGGTCATGAAGGACACGAAGGCCATGAAGGTCACTCGCACTAATTGATTTTCATTGTTTGCTTCGAAAGCGGACCCCTTCAACGGATCCGCTTTTTTTATTTTCACTCGCAGCTAATTTTTTGGGTCATCCGATAGAAACAGGGTGCCACCGCCGCCCACACCCGCAATGAATACTCCACTCATCCCCGCAACTTTCACACGACGAATTTTGAGTAACTGGTCCTGGAGTAAACGCTTTTCATGAGGATTCACCCGAAAATATTCGTCGAGAATTTTAAACCTGCTGGCATACTTTTGATAGCTCGGACGAAATAGCCAATTCTCTTCGCCCACTCCCGCATTTTTCAATAAATAGTAGGTGACGGTTTCAGCAAAATCTTCGGCCGCGCTATTTTTAGCGTAGGAAGAGACCGCTCGCCCATCGGCCCGCATAGCTTGCCGCCAAACCTCATCGGGCATCGTAGTCCCGTATTTTCCCTCGGCGATCAGATGGCCTAATTCGTGGCGAAACAAATCTTGCATATTCTTTCCTAGCCCGGCTGGATAAATATCGATTACGCCCCCACCACCCGTTCCAGCAGAGAAAAATGTGTTTCGTCCAATGAATTTTGGCACCCAACGCGATCGATACTTTTCTCCCCAATAGGCATCCCACTTATTTCGCTGAGAATTCACACGAATCAGCTGTAGATTTTCCGAACCAATTTCCGGCAACTCTTTTAGTGATCGTAAAACCCAATCAAGTTTTTTCTGATCAGAAGAGCCATTGGATTTTGCCGGAATGACGATTTGCAAATCATGGCGAATTTTTGGACTCAAGATCGAATAGGAATGCGCTTTTTGATATCCCGATTTCCAGTAGAATTTCTTCGCGCCGGAACGAAAGGTAACTCCTCCAGTTTTGTCGATACTTTCAAAAGTCCAGCGCAGTTGATCGGGACCCAAAAATGAATATCCCGGCTGTAAATCTTCGAAGGAGGGGCTTAAAACAAAGTCTGGAAATTTTTCAAAGGGCGAGTGCTGCCAGTTCCCATCAAACTGGTAGGAAATGGATTTTCCACCATAATTGGCTAAGGCTTGAACCTCTCCCACTTTGGTGATCACTTCCGATCCTGTTTTGGATCGCAATGCCGAAAAAAGTAGATGGGTGCCTTGGCAACCTTCCGTTCCCCTGGCCTCTGAAGAATAGAAACTTCCTGCGATCAGCAGAAACACAGAGCAAAAACGAAAAAGGCGAAAAGAGGTCGATATCTTCACTTATGTTCTTCGGTCCACGCCCACTAAAGCATGAAAAGAATCTAATGATTTTCAATACTTAGTATTTAGAAGAGCTATCCGGAAGCGGCAGATCGACGAGAAAACGAAATATCTCGAGACAATGGAGCCGATGACGGGACTCGAACCTGCGACCTGCGCTTTACGAAAGCGCTGCTCTACCAACTGAGCTACATCGGCAATGGATGGCAAGACTACGGAATTCTTTGGTTTTTTTCAATGGGAAAACGGGGCTCCGATAACCCCATTTGTTAAAGAAATCCACCCATATAGCCGATAAGAACACTAGGACTATATTTTAGGGCCCGACCGGAACTCCGGCGGGAATTGGGGACAACCTTATGAAGTATGGAATTTTTTTCATTATTTTGGGAATCACCTTTTGGCCAATGTATCCAACATTGGACCCGTACCAAATAGCGCACGCTGAAGGCACTAGCTCAACTACCGCCACGAGCACCTCCACCAACTGTAGTGGTAGCGGTAAGGTTTACGGTGGCGGTAGCATGACTCACTGTAATACCGCAGACAACCAACAAAACTCCCAAGACGATACGAAGAAATTGAACGACCAAGGCTCTAGTAGCGCGGCTGGCGCCGGAATGGCCGCCATCGCCGCAGGAATGGCAATGATCGCCGCCGGGGTCGCATTGATGGCTAACCCTCCCACTGCTCCAGCCGGTGCAGCCCTTGTCGCCGCCGGTACTGCACTATTGATGGCCGGAATGCAAGCCATGGCCGCCGCTCAGAAAATGGCCAACAACGCTGGCATCTCGGGATATCGCGGCACCAATATGAGCACCCTAAACACCTCCACGCTTTCTGGGACCAATATTGGTGACGGATCCGGCGCGAGCGGAATCAAGATTGACCCTTCGCTGCTCCGTAACGGAAAAGTTGGGGCCATCATGGACGACTTTGAGAAAAAGACAGGCATATCGCGAGACGATTTGAAGGACCAATTGCAAGCCGGAAAGTCTCCATCGGAAATCATGGCTCAGTCCAATAAATTCGGTGGAGCTTCCGAAGCACAGTTACAATCGATGCTCGACAAAAACTCGGGCGGTACTCCACTCACCAACCAGGAAATGATGGATAAGTTAGGCTTAGCGCCCGAAGACCTCCTGGGTAGCGGAGAAAATGTTTATGCCCAAGGAACCGGCGGCTCCCGCTCTCCTGCTAGCAACAGCAACAACAATTCCGGAGCTGGCCTGGATGGTTTGTTTGGCAAGCCTGGAGACTCTTCTGCTAGTGGTGGATCTGCTAACGCTAACCTTGAAGCAAAAGGCTTAAGCCCAGAAATTCAGAGTGCCTTGGATAAGAGCGGGATCACGAAC
>CAYZLH010000152.1:0-6638 GCA_964478795.1 uncultured Bdellovibrionales bacterium
TGTCCTTGCCGTCGATGGTTTTTACAGATATTTCCCAGAGATCCTTACCCGCCGTTTGCTTTGGCGCCGTCTTTGCCACCACAGGAGCGCTGCCCTTGGCTGCCGATTTCTGCTCGCTGGTAGCCGAGAATCCGGGAAGCACCGAAAATGCCGCCAAAACAACCACTAACTTATTAAAATTATTCACTTAATTACCCCTCAACTCCAGCCAATGCCCAACCGAAAAGCCTAACGATCCTAAAGGGATTCTGCTAAAAAGCCGGGAAAAGGAAAAGAGGTTTCTCATGTTCGTAAAAATTGCCGCTCTAAGTGTTCTTTTTGTGCTGACAATAGCTTCGAATTCCGCCCAGGCCAAAAAACTCGATCGCGATGAAGCCATGCGACGGATCGGAAAGGCCTGTCATGAAGACCTGAAGGATGAAGATAGTTTTGAAAACTACAAAGACGTCTGCGCCTGCAGTGTAAGGAACTTGCGCAAACATGTAGCCGATAAAGATCTCGAGCTTTTGACGAAATCTCACGAAGGGGATGAGACCGCTGATGAAACTCTGCAAAAGCCAGAATACGAAGATCTTTTATTGATGGATTACGACATCTCGTACTCCTGTTCCACGAATCCGGATTTCGAATATCAGAAAGACTAATTGCATTTCCTTTGCTAGACTTTAGCTATGAAAACTCTTTTGCTATTGCTCGTGTTGATTCCCACCACCCATGCTCAAGACGGAAAAGGCCAACGCCTCGAACGTTTTTATAAAACTTGCCTACAAAACTCGCTCGCCGAAGGAAAAGATCAGGAAAAAGTTTGCGCCTGTTTAAAGGCCAACTATGAACGACGCTTCGATGAAAAATCCTTAGAGATTTTGGCCAAAGCCCACGAGGGAAAGTTAGAAAAAGAAGCACTTGAATCTAATGAGGCAATTTTGGAGTTTGATTTATTGACCTCGGAAAGATGCGTGGAGAATCCGCTGTGGAAATGGGAGCCAGAAAAAGTGGAAAAATCCACGAAGAAAGATGGTAAGCCCCAAGTAGGAAAAGCCAAAGCTGAAAAAAAACCAGCGAAGCCGAAAGCTCCGTTGACAGCTCCCTCGACGGAAACGCCCAAAACTCCTTAGTATTGATTCTCGCTGCGAGTTTGCTCTCGTAACATTCGCTGCACTTCTTTTTGCGGCCAGATTTTGCCCTTGCCCACTCCAGGGCAATAGCTCGCCACTTCTTTTGACCAGGCCTTGGCGCTCATATTTTCCGGCCAAAAGGGCCAGGTGCGACACTGCGTAGGGCGAGCGGCATACACTCCGCATTTCGTGTCCTGAAGAAACTGACATTCCTTCTGAAATTCGTTTAGCTTCCAGTAGCCGTTGGAATCTTGATCACAATAGCGTCGGGTGAAGGTGCCGGTGGGCAAGCCAAACAGTTTGGCGAGGGCGCGCCGGTCGCTCAAGGTTACATAGACATAGCCATAGGCGCCGCGGGAGACGCAACATTTGCCCGAACCCTGACATTGAAAGCGAATTCCCTCACTCCACCAGGTTTTATCCGAGCTTTTTCGACTTTTCGTAACCGTTTGCGGGCTAATTTGCATGACTTTTCCTAACACAATTTCTCTCTGTATTGAGGAAATTCCGAAAGGATGAAACCATTTTCTATGGGCCTAATTTCTTTCCTCATTGCCCCCCTTGTTCTGGCCGCCTCTCCCCTTCCGAGCCAGTGGAAAAACTTGGCCAGCGTGGACTGGAATTCTTATTTTACGGCGCCTTCGATCTTCTTTGGCGTGGGCATTGATGCCCCTGAGGCCTTTGTGAAAAATCCATCGGAAATGCTTGCCCCCGCCTCAAATGCGAAAATTCTGGTGGCTGGTGAACTTTTGCAATTGTTGGGACCGGATTTTCGCTATCGCACGGAATTGCAGCTGAAAAAATATTCAGCCACTCAAGCCAGCCTGCGGTTGGTTGGCGAGGGTGATCCTTCTTGGGGGATGAGCGAGTTTAGCAACTCCAATGCGATTGAAACCATTGTGAACTCGCTCCAGGCGCAAGGCATACAAGAGGTAGCGGAGAATATTGAAATCGTGCCACGGGTGTCAGAACTCGATACAATTTCCTTTCCGCTCGGTTGGAAACGCACAGATTTTCTCTCCTGTGGTGGCACCCTCGCGCAAAGTTTTAATTTCGACATTAATTGCGCCACGCTCGAAATTCTTTCGGCGACAAAAGTTCGGTGGACGTCTGCGACGGTGCCCACTCCCGTGGATCTGCAACTCACCAGCGGAAGTTCGACTAATATAACGATTGAGCTCGAGCGCAATCCCTGGCGGTATGTGGTGAAGGGCACTTGGCGGGCGGGCACTAGTAAGCAAACTTTCTTTCTTCCTATTTACGATACCAAAGCTTGGATCAAGAATCTTTTGGACGAGAAATTGCGAGCGAATGGAATCAAACGATTTGTGCCGCGAGGAGATCCAGTATCCGCAGAAAGTCTGTGGCTCACCTCGCCCCCACTTTCCGAAATGCTAAAACCTTATCTAAAGAACAGCGTGAACTTTTTGGGCGACGCTTTTCTAAAAAGCTTGGGAGTTTTTTCACCGAACTTTCGCGCCCTCGATATGCATGAAGAAGGATTAAATACGCTGAAGGATCGATTGTATCCGGTGCTAGGCTCTTTTGAATTTTACGATGGCTCGGGCCTTTCTCGCATTTCCCGCATTCGCCCCGAACAGCTGCTGACCTACCTGCAATACTTAATGCGTTCATCGCATTTTTCCGTCTATCTAGAAGCGCTAGCGGTGGCTGGCGTGGATGGAACTTTAAAAAATCGAATGAAGGGCACAGCTGCGCAGGGAAATTTGCGCGCCAAAACGGGAACCTTAGATGGTGTGTACAATCTTTCCGGCTATGTGCCTCAGCAAGGTCAATGGGTGCCCTTTGTGCTGCTCACGCGAACTACCGTGAGCCAGGCTGGCCCCGCTCGGGCCACGCAGGATAGAGTGGGAGCCCGACTCGCTACGGTTTTGGGCAATCGCGCCCAGGAGCTTCCCGCCTACCCATTTGTGGAGCGAAATTCTGGGGAATTCTGGTTGGAGAAGCAATCGTCCTCTGAGAATGAGTCTTACACGCTGCCAGTTACAAATATTTTTTCGCCCTAGCTAGAATTGGCCGATACAAAAGTGTGAAACTCTTTCTTTTGCTCGTCGGCTTCGTCTTTTCCTCGCCCGCGTGGGCGCAAGAGGTTCTATTGGCGTTACCAGAGGTTGCCACCACGCAAACTGCCGTGGGCAAAGCGGAGATCGAGGAAATGCTCCGCGAATGGGCCGAGCAAGCCGCAGGTGATTCGGAAAAATTCCGCGCAATATTACAGGCGAAAATTCACGATCGAGTCAGCCCTGCTGTGGCGGGTCCGAATTTATGGAAGGGTACGAAGAAAACGATTTATTTATGTGACGGCCACCACCGTGCGACCGCCGTGCACCGCGCACTTTTTGAATCTTGGGAAGAGCTACCTCCGGTGGTGCAAAGACTGATGAGCAAAAATCTGCAGGCGACTTGGCGAAGTTCCGACGCACTGAAAATTCGCCTAGACGTAAAACAAACATTTTCTACTCGCCAGGAATTGCTCAAAGCATTTCGTGCCGGAAACATTGGCCAAATTCCCAACGAAGCAGATCTGGCGAGTAAATTTTCCCAAATGACCGACGAACAAATCCTTCGTCTCTATCAGCAAATGGCACCAAATCTCGCTGCATTAAAAAATTCTCCATGGCGTTCTGCGGTGGGAAACGCACTTTTCCGTTTGGACCTAAAGGGCGAGCATTTTCAAAACTACTTGGAATTCCACTTGGCGGAGTTTTTAGCGGAAAAATATCCGAGCTTAGAGGGATACATGAGTAATCCCTTGGGTAAGCATTTTCAGACGAAGCTGGAGCGGATACTTCTCACTGATCCAGACGTATTCGCCCTTTTACAAAATCGCACCAAACCGGAAGCCAAGGGAAACTGGGAAACAGACTGGCGACAAAAAGGGGGCGCCATCCCCAAAGCAAATGGCTGCGCCGGACTTTTTCTCAAGATGTGAATTAGAGAAATTTCCCTAGTCGAGGCCGACGACGACGCCCGACCAAAGCGTGCACTTCGAGGGCAGGAGCCCGAGAAGGCGCCTGCACTTGAGTGCAGCGGTGGAGCAGGATGCGTAACCGAGAAGCACGCTGCGGGAGGAAGGAGGAGGACAACAATGAATAGGGAAATTTTAGAAAATTTGGGTCCATTTCTTTGCAAATTTTCAAGATCGAGGCGCTGAAGGCGAGGAACCGTGAAGCGTACGGTTGGTACGCTGGAGCGGGACTCGACTGAAGCAACAATGAGATTGGAAATTTGCGAAGAAATGGTGGTGGTGGACCTGCGATAAGCGAACTCCACCATCATCACGATTTTATTGAACTTTCTCCGCGAACACAATCACGAATTTACGAAAAATGCGCTCCTCTATACGAAGAAGGACTCTCTATTCGAGATATAGAAGAGCGTACAGGAATACCGAAATCGACTGTTCGCGAAGCTCTTACCAAAAGCGGAATGTCACTGCGAAATCCCCTCAATGGAAATGCTCGCCACATAGATCGACTACATACTAAGCGCGGCGGGCACACACCTTACGGTTACGCTTATCTTGATGGGCAGCTTCTCATTGACCCCAAAGAGCAAATCATTGTCAGAAAAATTTTAAAGCTTCACCAATCGGGGATGTCAGGCAATGCCATTGCTGCCGAATTGAATCGCCAAACGATTCCAAGCCGCACTGGCAAAACATGGCGACCATGTGTGGTCAGAAGAATCATCAAAGCCAACCAAACAAAGAAAGTAAAAAAGTAGGAGGATCTAAATGAAGAGTCTAATCAAAATCGCAGTCGTATTGGCCTTTGCCGCTGTAGCCAGTGGCAATCTACCCAAGGTCATCAACCAAGTCCGCAAGGCTCAATTTCAGCTCATCATGGAATAGAAGGCATCCAACTGGCCCAAGGCGATGCGTATGCCTAACAAGTGTTCGTTGGCTTTTAAGACTGGAATAGTCGGACATTATCTGTAAAATGTCTTTCATGACAAAAAAAGAACGTATTGATGTACTGACTGGACCCTTCAAGGCCTTCCTCGCTTTGGAATTATCCGCTGGAATCTTATTGGCGCTTGCTACCGCGGCGGCCCTCGTCTGGGCCAACTCTCCTTTTCATGAGTCTTATCACTCCCTTTGGCAAGTGAAGCTAGGTCTCAGCTTCGGTTCAGGTATCTTAGTAGAAAAAACTCTTAGCCACTGGATCAATGACGGCCTGATGAGTATCTTTTTTTTCCTGGTAGGCTTAGAAATTAAACGTGAATTTGTAGGTGGTGAACTTGCAGATCCGAAAAGAGCAGCACTGCCAATCGCCGGCGCACTAGGGGGCTTTTTGGTCCCTGCCGCCATCTATGCGCTGTTTAACTTTGGAAAGCCTGGCCAGCATGGATGGGGTATCCCCATGGCAACCGATATCGCCTTTGCACTTGGCGTGGCGACTCTCTTAGGAAAACGTGTTCCCCTTGCGCTAAAGGTGTTTCTTGCGGCTCTCGCAATTATAGACGACCTGGGGGCTGTCTTAGTCATTGCCCTCTTTTACACCGAAAAACTTTCAGTTGAGGCGCTCCTTTTTGGGAACTTCTTAGTTGGTATCTCCTTTTTGTTAAATTGGCTTGGAGTCAGAAATTTTATTGCATTTGCTTTCATAGGATTCGTTGCCTGGGCAGCGTTTTTAACGTCTGGAATTCACGCAACCATTGCAGGTGTGCTTTTGGCCATGACCATTCCTGCTCGTCAGAAGCTTCAAAAGGAGGGATTCCTAGAAGGAGGACGCCAATTGATGGACGATTTTGAAAAAGCTAAACGTGAACCCCATGATCAATTCGTCACTCCGGATGAGGAGTCCGCACTCAATTCACTTGAAACCATGATCGAACACATACAGACTCCTTTAAAAAGGCTCGAGCATATTCTTCATCCGTGGGTGGCTTACTTAATCCTACCTATTTTTGCATTTGCAAATGCAGGTATTACTTTGAGAGGTGATGTCCTCTCCACGCTGGTTGAACCTGTCGCACTTGGGATTATTTTTGGACTCGTTTTTGGAAAACAAATTGGTATCACTTTATTCGCTTGGCTCGCCGTGCGGCTTGGCTTTGCCCAACTACCTAGAGGAACCAATTGGACTCAGATTTATGGACTTTCCTTACTGGCCGGGATCGGATTTACAATGTCATTGTTTATTAATGGACTAGCGTTTAAAGATCCCCATTTGATGGATGTTGCTAAGTTGGCTATTCTGGTTGCGTCATTAATCGCAGGTTCAGCCGGATACCTAATCCTAAGAAAGGCAAATACTCAGGGGGCATTCGAATAAACGCGAATATCAATTGAGAGGACTTTCTCTGTAAGCACAGGTCCCGGATCTGCTCCACTACGAACTTGTAACGAGACGGTCAGGAAAAGATCATGCGACCATCCCTTGAATAATCAATCAGCCTCTCCAGCTATCTCCCATTTTAGTTCACGAATTGGCTTAAGAGATTTACCGACAGTTTTTCGACTTCGTTCCGCTTTCTCAGTCATTCGGCGCAGTTGCT
>CAYZLH010000153.1:0-6634 GCA_964478795.1 uncultured Bdellovibrionales bacterium
GAAAAAACATGCGGCCGCGAAGTCGAACCATTTTCTGAAAGACATTCTCGGTCTTTTCTTTCTATTTCTATTTTGTTTCACGATCACTTCACTCTGGTCGTACCACAGCCAAGATCCCTCCTTCTTCACTGTTTCCAGCAGAAAAGCGAAAAATCTTGCAGGTACTTTCGGGAGCCATTGGTCTTCCATCTTGTGGCAGGTTTTCGGTGCAGCTTCTTATATGCTAGCCCTCACATTTCTCCTGGTGGCCGTGGGAATGTTTCGCCGCATCTCCCGCGCGGCCTGGGGATTAGCGAGTATCAATTTTTTTCTGCTACTGATTAGCACGGCGGCTTCACTAGGATTGGTGCAGCGTTCGCTCTCGGTGGGCGGCTCGCAATTTCTCATGGGCGGAATCATCGGCGAAGCCTTAGGTGGCGTGCTGCAAGCGTATCTCAATACGCTGGGCGCTTCCCTCGTCTCACTCTTTCTTTTCATCTTCGCGCTCAGCCTTTCTTTCAACCTCAGCGTCCGCGATCTCCTCCTTTACGCTTGGTGGGGCAGTTCGAAAGTTGCTTTGCTGCTCGCCGGATTTCTGCTCTATGCGAGTATGCAAATTTGGAGCGCATTTTCCCATGCCTACGGAGAACTTCGCCCCAAATTGCAAAGCTACTTAGCCAGCGCCTTTGAACAATTTTTCGAGCTCTTTAAGCGCCTCCCCAAAATCGAACGCGACTACGAATCTGCCGACAACGGGGACAGCGCTGACGCCGATGAATCAAAAGAACCAGAAATTGTGGTGCAAGCTCCACAATCCCAGCCCATGCCCAACAATGTGGTGCCGCTGAAACTGGTGACCACCGCGCCAGAAATTATTGAAACGAAAAAATCGCAGGCAACCGAAGAGCCCGCCATTATTCTCAATGAAAAAACGGATTCTGATTTATTCGACGCTCCCGGAGAAATGGAAACCACGGCAGGCGAGAAGCCAAAATTTTCCCCCTTAATGAACTTTGTGAAGAGCAAGGTGAAGGAAAATGAAAAAACCCTGAAGTCGGCGTTGGGCAAAAAGATTAATTACGAACTGCCGCCGCTAACTTTTCTCAATACGCCCATCACCGAAGAATCTAAGCTGGATCGCGACGAACTCATCCGCAATTCCAAAATGCTGGAAGAAAAATTGGCCGACTTCAACGTCAAAGGCCAAGTAACGGCGGTGAAGCCCGGCCCAGTAGTAACCATGTACGAATTTAAACCCGCCGCCGGCGTAAAAGTTAGCGCGATTTCGAATCTATCCGACGATTTGACCTTGGCCCTCTCCGCAAAAAGCATTCGCATTGTAGCGCCAATCCCCGGCCGTGATGTGGTGGGAATTGAAGTACCCAACCGCAATCGCGAAAGTGTGCTGCTCAAAGAAATTATTGGCGCGGAAACATTTCAATCAAAAAATCATTCCATTCCTATCGCGATTGGCAAAGATATTCTCGGATCTTCCGTTGTGGCCGACCTAGCGAAGATGCCCCACTTGTTAGTGGCCGGAACCACAGGGTCCGGAAAATCGGTATTCATCAATTCATTGATTTGTTCTTTGCTCTACAAATTCTCGCCCGAGCAAATGAATTTAATCTTAGTGGATCCCAAACAATTGGAGTTGGCTCCATATAACGATATTCCTCACCTTTTGTTGCCCGTAGTAACTGAACCAAAAAAGGCGAGCCTCGCTCTCAACTGGGCCGTGCAGGAAATGGAACGCCGCTATCGCGTGATTGCCGCTTCGGTAACTCGCGATCAAGAAGGCTACAATAAAAAACTCAATGAGATCGGCGCCGAAAAAATGGAAGCTTTACTCAATCGCGGGAAAGCGGATTTTGCCGAAAAACTTTCTGCCGAGCGAATGCCTAAACTCGTGGTGATCATCGACGAGCTCGCCGATCTCATGATGACGGCCAAGAGCGATGTAGAAAATAATATTTGCCGATTGGCGCAAAAGGCGCGGGCCGCGGGAATTCATCTGGTTTTGGCTACCCAACGCCCGTCGACGGATGTGATCACCGGACTCATCAAAGCCAATTTACCTTCGCGCATTTGTTTTAAGGTGAGCTCGAAAGTGGATTCCCGTGTAATGTTCGATGCCATGGGCGCCGAGAAACTCATCGGCATGGGTGATATGCTTTTTATGCCGCCCGGGGATTCGAGTTTAGTGCGCATGCATGGTGCCTATCTTTCTGTAGAGGAAGTCGATCAAATTACCAACTTCTGGAAGGCCCAAGGCAAACCCAATTATCGCGAAGACATTTTGATCGATCCAGAAGAAGACGATGGCATGGGGCTTTTTTCGGAAGAAGACACCAAAGATCCAGTGTATCAACAAGCTTTGGAAATCGCCTACAGCTCCGGCGCAATCAGTGCTTCTTATTTGCAGCGCAGATTGCGTATCGGCTATAACAAGGCCGCACGTTTTGTGGAAATGATGGAAGCGCAAGGAGTAGTGGGCCCAGCAGACGGAGCCAAGCCCCGTCCGGTGCTCTCGCCGCGTCCGTAGTCTAGATCTTAAACTTTGCGCCGGGATTTCGATTTTAGTGCTTCACTACTTTGGTGCCGCTTAAGAAATCATGCACGATGGGGCGATCCTTGCCGCGAAACCATTGCAAGAGCAAGGCGCCAGCGGAAGCATAAATTAACAAACAGCCCACAAAACGAATCGCCAAAGCTTTCCAACCGGCCTGAGCTCCGTGTTCACTTTCAATTTTTAAACCGAGCAGTCCCAATCCCACAGTCTTTCCCTTCCAAGCGGGCAGGGCCACAAAATACAAAAACGAAACAAACAAAATCGTGGCGATTTTCACCTGGGATTCACCATAGGCCAAAGTGTCGGAAAAAAGTTTCCCCGCCAATTTTCCCGATTGTTGAATTTCACTCATGTGAAATTTCACCAATAGCAAAGTAAGGATTTTGGAAAAATATAAACTGAATCCAAGCACCAATAGCCAATCCACCCCATGAGCCAAAGCCCGCGGAAACAAGCCTGCACTTTGCCATTCCTTTGGTGACTCAATTAGTCGTAACCCCGGCTTTTCGGCGCGCTGGGGTTCTTCCTGGGGGGGCACAAGTAGCGGAATCGGCATTTTTACCTCAGAATTCTTTTCAGAGTGCTTATCGGTGAAGTTCCAGCCTCGCTTAAGAGCAGAAAAACCCAACAATTTCTCCGGTTTTCTGCCATTTTCTCCTTTGTATACCCCCACCCTCGTGCTATCACCCTTACAAACTCACGAGCTCCGTGCTTTACCCCCGTAAAGCATTGATTGTTTAAGTGTCTGATTTCTAGGCAGATTTCAGATTCTGGGCTCGGCGGATTAACTTAAACCTTGAAAGGGGAACACATGCCTAATGTAGTAATGAAAGACCTGCTCGAAGCAGGCGTGCACTTCGGTCACCAAACCAAACGTTGGAACCCAAAAATGAAACCCTACGTATACGGAGCCCGCAACGGGATCTATATCGTAGACTTGCAAAAAACCCTCGGCCTCGCTCGCGACGCTGTGGATTTCGTGAAGAAAACCGCTTCTGAAGGGAAGAAGGTTCTTTTCGTGGGCACCAAAAAACAAGCCCGCGAAATCGTTGCTCAAGAAGCAAAACGTTCGGATCAGTATGCCGTGACCAACCGTTGGTTGGGAGGCACGCTCACCAACTATTCCACCATCAAAGCTTCCATCGACCAGTTGAAAAAATACAACGCCATGGAAGAAAGTGGTGAGTTGCAAGCGTTGAACAAAAAACACTTGGCGCGAATCACCAAGCACCGTGAAAAATTAGAGAAAAACCTTGGCGGTATCAAAGAAATGCGCAAGCTTCCTGGCGCGCTTTTCATCATCGATCCCTCGAAAGAACACACCGCCGTTCTCGAAGCGAACCGCTTGGGAATTCCAGTAATTTCTGTGGTGGACACGAACTGTGATCCCACGGGAATCGATTTTGTAATTCCTGGAAACGACGATGCGATCAAATCGATTCGCTTGTTCTGCTCCTTGGTAGCCGATGCTTGCATCGAAGGCCATGAGAAGTTCCAAGAGAAACTCCGCGCCAACGAAATTCAGGTGGAAAAAGAAGAATCTTCCAATGCTCCTGTATCTCGTTTCGAAGGTCACGTGGATTTGATCTCTCCAGATGATGCTGAATTGGCCATGAAAGCCGAAGAAGAACCTGCAGAAGGAGAGAAGGCTTAAGCCTTCTCTCTTTTTTCAATTTTTTAACAACTAACTTTTTGAACGACCGAGGAAAGAATGGAAATTAGCGCAACTGCCGTAAAAGAACTCCGCGAACGTACCGGCGCGGGAATGATGGATTGTAAAAAAGCCCTCACCGAAACCAAGGGCTCGATGGATGAAGCCATTGAGTATCTACGCAAAAAGGGCCTCTCTGCCGCTGCGAAAAAAGCGGGCCGAGCCACCTCTGAAGGATTGATCGGATCGTACGTTCACTCCAACGGAAAGGTTGCCGTAATGGTAGAAGTGAATTGCGAAACCGATTTCGTGGCCAGAAACGAAGCTTTTCAGGCTTTCGTAAAAGATATCGCCATGCACATCGCTGCTGCTGCACCAGTATGCGTACGCGCCGAAGATATGCCGCAAGATTATATTGCGAAAGAGCGCGAGATCGCCTTGGCGCAAATGAAGGAAGATCCCAAAATGGCCAACAAGCCAGCTGCCGTGCTCGATAAAATCATTGAAGGAAAAGTTCAAAAGATTTACGACGAGCAGTGCTTGATGGGTCAAAAGTTCGTAAAAAACCCTGACATCTCCATCAACGATCACTTGAACCAAACGGTTTCGAAGATCGGCGAAAATATGTCGATTGCTCGCTTCACTCGCTATGTACTTGGCGAAACCGCAAAAAAAGCTGAGGCAGAAGCAAACTAATGTCGAAACCCGCTTATCAACGCGTTTTATTAAAATTATCGGGTGAAGCCCTAGCTGGCAAAAAAGGCTACGGCGTCGACCTCACAATTTTAAAAGAACTCGCCAGCGACGTGAAAGAAATTCACGAACTTGGCGTGCAGATCGCCATTGTGATTGGTGGGGGAAACATTTTCCGTGGCATGTCGGCCTCCGAGGCCGGCATGGACCGCGCCAGCGCCGACTATATGGGAATGCTAGCCACCGTGATGAATGCCTTGGCCGTGCAAGACGCCTTAGAAAAAGAGGGCGTATTCACCCGCGTGCAATCCGCCATTGAAATGCAAGAGATCGCCGAACCCTATATCCGCCGACGCGCTGAACGCCACCTAGAAAAAAACCGTGTGGTAATTTTCGCTGCTGGTACGGGAAACCCATTCTTCACCACCGACACTGCCGCCGCTTTGCGTGCCTGTGAGATTGGCGCCGGCGTGTTGCTGAAGGCCACCAAAGTCGATGGCGTGTATGATTCGGATCCGGCCAAGAATCCCAACGCGAAAAAGTTTGAAGAATTGCGTTATATCGATGTTTTAAGCAAGGGCTTGGAAGTCATGGATTCCGCCGCCATTTCGCTCTGCATGGACAACGAAATGCCCATTATCGTGTTTAATATGAATGAACGCGGTTCAATGAAAAATGTTATTCTTGGAAAAAAAGTGGGAACATTAATCCTACCCAATCGATAAGAAGGTCGCATGAAAGAAACCATTCAAAAATTTGAACAAGCTAACCAAAGTGCCATCAAAAGCTTAAAAGATCATTTGATCAAAGTCCGAACGGGCCGCGCCAACGTCTCCCTTTTGGATGGAGTAATGGTCGATTATTACGGCACTCCCACCCCGTTGAAGCAAGTGGCCAACCTTTCCACTCCCGATGCCCGCACGATTCAAGTGCAAGCCTGGGAAGGATCGCTTTTGCCCGCCATTGAAAAAGCAATCATCGGTGCAAACTTGGGCTTGACCCCAATGAATGATGGCAAATTAGTACGCGTGCCAGTGCCACCATTGACGGAAGAGCGCCGTAAAGACTTGGTAAAACAGTGCAAAAAAATGGGCGAAGAAGCAAAAGTTGCTATTCGCAATAACCGTCGCGATGCCAACGAAGCGCTCAAGAAAAAAGAAAAAGATAAGCAAATTTCCGAAGACGAAAACAAACGTGCCCAAGAAGAAGTACAAAAGAAAACGGATCTCTCCGTAGCGGAAGTGGATAAAATCTTGGCGGACAAAGAAAAAGAAATTTTGACTATCTGATTGCCTGAGGGTGGAGTTTGAAAGCCCAAAACGAAATGAAACTCCCTCGCCATATTGCAATCATCATGGATGGCAATGGTCGTTGGGCAGAAAAACGCCGACATAGCCGAGTATTTGGTCATGCGCGAGGTGTCGAGTCCGCACGAAAAATCACGCGCGAATGCGCTAAACTGGGCGTTGAAGCGCTCACTCTTTACACCTTTTCCACGGAAAATTGGCAACGCCCCGTCAACGAAGTGAATTTCTTGATGAAGCTTCTACTTCGCTATTTGAAATACGAAACCCAAGAACTCATTGATAACAATCTCCGGTTTCGCGCTATCGGTTTTACGGAAATGCTCCCGGAAAATATTCAGCTAGAAATTGCTCGACTTAAGCGCGCAACGGAAAAAAATACGGGAATGTTTTTGAACATTGCCCTTTCCTATGGATCGCGGCAGGAAATCTTACAGG
>CAYZLH010000154.1:0-6578 GCA_964478795.1 uncultured Bdellovibrionales bacterium
GGTAAATAATATACGGTGATCGATCCCAGTCACAGTTGTATACCTTCACGGGAGTATGCGGAAGGGTTTCTGCAGCCTCTAAACTTGCAGGACCTAGATGAAAAACCTGTATTGATTTCTCTTCCAGATAATATTTTAGACTATGAAGCGAGAGAAAGACCACGAAAACAGTCCAGCCCACGATATGAAGCTTTTTCCATTGCATCGTTTTGTGCAATAAGAACACAAAAAGTATTGAAATAGCGGGAAGAAAGTATTCGACGCCTCTTCGATTCAAGCAGGCCAGCAAAAAAGTGAACCCACAGCACCCATACAAAAATAGAAACTTCTTTCTTGTGTCTCTGGAATAGCTCGACCATTTGCCTAGTTGAAAAGTGGCCCAAAAAAGAACCAATAATTGTGGTGCAATTCTACGAATAAATTCATTAGCGGGTAATGCCTTGAGCTCCACCCCAAAGCCAGCGTCACTTAGTTTTCCTTCCATCAATGAAGGAATTAAGGCTATTTGCCAGGAGCCAATTACGTTACTTGGAAAATATGGGTTTACAATCAGGCCGACGATTAATCCAAGAGCACCCAACCCGAACAACTTTAAATCGGACTTAGCAGACTCCCGAAATTCTCCCAAAAAGGATAGTCCGAACCCGATGCCTAGACAAATCAAAGGCACATAAAATGCGTGATAGGAAAGTGAAAACAGGACTCCAAAAAAGAAAATCCAAACCCGACTTCTTTGAGTGGCAGCAATTAAAATTCCTAAAAAGGCGAAAATTGCTAACACATGTGGGCGTACCATCATCATGCGATAAAGTAACGACGGTGAAAAAAAGAAGAAAATCACGCAGGGAAGTCCAAGCCAAATTGGCAAAAGCCTTAAGGAATAAAAATACAGCAATAGAAGGGAAAGCGCCGACAATGCCAAAGTTATATAAATTACGCCGTTGTCCTTGCCTAGCCAATAACCCAGGCGAGAAAATTGATGATAGAAAAATTCTTTATCAGGATAGTAACTTCCCCAACCTAAATCCTCTACTGCGGGAAAAATCTTCGGAAAAATCCCCCCGGTCTCGACCATGTAGCGGCTCACGGCAAAATGATAGTAACGGTCTGGGTCGTTGAGAGCACTGAGCATGGTGGAATGCAAATAAAAGAGACCGACCAATAAAATGACGGGGATCAGAATAAATTTTACTAATTTCACTGTCATGGGAGATCCCGCCTCTGAAATAATATACAGCTGACGGAAATTGTGGCCACTAAGTAAAACGCAGCGTAAATACAACCGTTAGAAATCATTTCCAGGGGAAACGGCTTGCTGTAGGCAACTACGTCACGAATATTAAATCTCTCCAAATTTGGTAAGGCATAGTAGAGCACCGTCGCCAATACCCTTCCCTCCGAAGATTCTGATTTTTCCATTAACATTTGCAGAGTTACGCTGCTTCGTCCGGCCAAAAATAGTGAGAAGGTTGCGCCAACTGCGACGAGAGTTCCCATGAGCGAGGAGCAAAGAAAGGATATACCGAGTACGACTAAATTTTCTAAAAAGATCAAAAAGATGCACGGAATAAACCCTGCGGGAACTTGATTTTCGGAAAGCAACAGGATTCCATAAATACAGACTCCCAGCGCAATGTGACTAACAAACAATAAAAGTGCACAGCCCAGGAACTTTCCAACAATATAATTGGCCCGCGAGACTGGCTTGGATAAAACCGTATAGATTGTTCTATTGTCTACTTCCTTTGCCACAGACACAGTTCCCAAAAAGATCGCCATAACAACACCAGTCAACGATCCCGCCGCAAATCCAAAATCTAAGAGCAGCTTGGCACTTTCGACTATGGAGAGAGATGCCAGCATATAGGAAAAACCCAGAATCACCAGTGCCACAAATAGAACTACGTAAAAAATACGGTCGCGAACAAATTCCCGCCAGGTGTTTAGCGCTACGGCAAAAAGTACCTTCATTTGGTTTCTCCGAATAGAATATCTTCGAGGCTTCTCTGAATTTGGCCAAAGTATTTAACCTCTCCGCCATCAAGCCAAACTCTTTCGACGAAAGCTCTAGATTGACTGTGATCCATTATTTGCGACCGAAAGTACTCACCACTTGGTTGAATATTTTCAAAAGGTGGCGTCTTCCCCTTGGGATACCGAAAAATGATTTCAAAGGGACTATTTTTATTTGCAACTAATTGATCCACGTTGCCTGAATATTTTAGCTTGCCACGATCCAAAAAGGCGATCTGATGACAAAGACTCTCGATATCGCTCAGAATATGAGAAGAAAAAAATATGGTTTTACCACGTTTGTGTAAGTCGAGGATTAGATTTCTAACCTCGCGTCGCCCCACGGGGTCCAATCCGCTCATTGGCTCATCAAGAATAATTAAATCGGGGTCGTTAAGTAGAGATTGGGCAATTCCAATCCTTTGTAACATTCCCTTCGAAAACGACCGCAACATCTTCTCCTTTACATCAGCCAACCCAACAAGTCGCAAAAGTTCTTCGTTGCTCAAGAGCCCAGAGGATTTTCGAAACCTTCCAAAAAGGGACCGATGAAAATCCAAATATTCATCGGCTCGTAAGTTCATTTGAAAATAAGGTCGCTCCGGTAAATAGCCTACCCGAGCTCTGGTGGCCACGTCTTCTGCATCGCTTTCAAGAATGCGTACACTACCTACGGTTGGAGACTGCAATCCTAATGCAATTTTTATTGTAGTCGTTTTTCCTGCGCCATTCGCCCCCAAAAATCCATAGATTACACCCTGTGGTACCGTGAAGCTGAGATCAGATACCGAGACTACTTTTTTAGCGCGCACTCCTTCGCGATACACTTTGGTTAGGTTCGATACTTCCAATGCCAACTTTGAATTAGTCACTAAGTTTCCCTCCAATCTTCAGGGCCTTTTTTTCTAGATGCTTTCGCACATTCGGATCGTCTGTTGCCTTGTACATCTCCTTCAGCAGGGCGAAACCTTCTTCTTTTCTCCCGGATTCAGAAAGATAGGAGGCCGCACGCAAGCGGAAAAGTTCGGGCGCACCTGGAAGATTCATACCGATATAATATTGTTGTCCGGCTTTCGCGACATCGCCGAGTTCATGGGCATAGTGATACGCAAGATAGGCTCGCAGGCGCCACCTATCTGGAAACAACTCCACTCCCTTTCGAAGGATCTTTTCGGCACCTAATTTATCCTCCGTGATCACAGAGAGAAATATCCCTCCACGTTCATAGGTAGGATAGAAATCTGGATCGATAGTGGAAATGATCGTTAAGTCTAAATAGATCCAGCTCACTTGGTTCAGCTCTACCTTACGTGGCGGAGTGTGATAGAGAAAGCGCAACCATAATAGCGAACTTGCGGCCCGCGCATAGCCAAACGAGATACCTCGAAGGACTTCCGGGGAAAATGTCACAAATTTCTCATTAAATTCGAAAGTAATGTGATCGGAAAGACGACTTTGCTTAATAAACTTTTGAAAGTATAAAATTCCAAGCATAGATGAAAATAGGAGGAGATAGGCCAATGGAGATTTTATTCTAGCCAACATACTCATCGATATTTTCCACCTTAATGACCATTTTATTGGAACTACCGAAAAATGCCTCACACAATCGTAAAAAAAAACGGAGCCTTTTGGGCTCCGTTTTTCTGGGAAACGTATTCGTAAGTATTACAGCTGAATGTTGTTGTTGCTCAATACTTTGGTATCGGTGATGTTCCATTGGTCAGAGTTCGCTGCACCGTTTCTGATACAACCTACCGCCCCAACCGTGAAGGTTTGCGCGTCACCCGTCAACTGAGCCGGCAAGCCGGTTTGAGTCAATTCCGCAGTACAGTTGAAAGGGTTCAAAGATTCAACCCAAAATCCGTTCGTGAGCTGACCGTTATAACCAGTGATAGTGGTAGCGTGAGCAGCTGACCATCCCACGTTATAATATCGACGAGATCCTTCTGGAGCGTAACCAATTGCATCCATCGAACCAGCATAAGAGGAATACTCAGAGTAGAAGGATTTTTCACCACCATAAATCGCTGCAAGAGCAATTTTGGCTTCGGATTGGCGCGACTTCGACTGGTATCTTGAGAAGTTCGGAGCCGCAATGGCTACTAGAATCCCGATAATACCTACTACAATCATCAATTCGATCAGGGTAAAACCCTTTTCATTTAGTTTCTTATTTAACCGCTTTAAGTTCTTCATACGTCCCCCAATTTTCGTTTCAAGTTTATTGTTGCAAGCGCTTTGCCAAAAAGCAATTTGCCAATGATTTCAGCGTACTAATTTTTACCGTGTAACCATCTGCGTTTTATTGGGGGTGAAAAGCGCAATTTTTGTCAGTTACTGAAACCGGTAACAATTTTTGCCCGTGTATCTATTCTGAGATATTTCTATGCGGAGACAGGTAAATCTCCTCCTATATATAGTGATTGATACCGAAATACGAACTCGCCCATAAGACTTACACACGCCATCGAGTGCCACGCATAGACAATCAGCATTTTTAGAATAGATTTCCCCGTCACCGTGAGCGCTACGAAGAGTCGGCGACCAATCGTCGCCTTGACAATTTTTGTCACCACCACGAAAATGAAAGACTAGGAATTTATCGTCGGTAAAAGACGATTACGTAGAATCAGGGAAGATTCGAAATGTCGAAACAACTCGTAGACCTCCTCCTAAAAGAGGGAATCATCACCCAAGGGCATTTCAATGCCGCAGAGGAAGCTTTTCAGAAGCAAAAAGTTCCGCATTTAAAATACTTACAACAGCAAAATCTGATTCAAGAGCAAAAAATTGTTGAGCATTTCTCAAAGAAGTACTCCATTCCTTCATTTGACCTCAGTAAATATGTCATTGACCCAGAAATTATTAAAATACTGTCCGCCGAAGACGCACGCAAATTCCGATTAATTCCCCTACAAAAAGCCAAGGGCACGTTGGTTATCGCTTTGGCCGACCCCACAGCTCTAGCCAATCTCGATGATATCAAGTTTAGAACACAAATGCGCATCGAGGCTGTGATCACAAGCCTAACCGCCTTCGACGCCGCCATGGATAAATACTATGGCGCGATGAACTTGATCGAAAAACAAGTGAAGGTTGGTGAAGCCGATAAAGTTGAAGATATCGGCTTAAACTCGGCCGACGCCCACGAAATCAAAGACGCCAACGAGATTGATGCCCCCATCATTCAGTTAGTAAACCAAGTATTAGTTGATGCGATTAAAAAGAAGGCTTCAGATATTCACATTGAGCCATATGAAAATGCATTTAGAATTCGTCTACGCATCGACGGCGCTCTATATGAAGCCATGCGTCCTCCCATGCAGGTAAAGAGTGCCGTAATCGCCCGCGTAAAGATCATGGCCAAGATGGACATCGCCGAAAAACGCCTGCCACAAGATGGTCGAATCAAAATCAAAACTCCCTTTGGCGAAATGGACTTCAGGGTGAGCTCCATGCCCACGGTGTTTGGAGAAAAGATCGTGCTTCGTCTTTTGAACAAGGGTGGACTACAAACTGATTTGCTAAAACTGGGTTTTGAAAAACAAGCGTTAGAATCATTTACAAAATCCATTCACGAAAGTTATGGAATGGTGCTGGTAACTGGACCCACAGGATCCGGAAAGACCACAACACTCTATTCAGCGCTTCAAGAGCTAAATAAAGTAACAGACAATATCTCCACAGCGGAAGACCCGGTGGAATATAACTTGGAAGGAATCAATCAGGTTCAGATCCATTCCGATATTGGCTTAAACTTCGCGGCTGCTTTGCGTACTTTTATGCGGCAAGATCCTGACATCATTCTCGTGGGTGAGGTGCGCGATTTCGAGACGGCGGAAGTTTCCATTCAAGCTGCTCTAACTGGTCACTTGGTTCTATCTACGCTGCACACAAACGATGCTCCTTCTTCGATTACTCGTCTACTGAACATGGGCATCGAACCTTTTCTAGTAACAGCCGCAGTAAATCTTATTTGCGCTCAACGACTACTAAGAAGAATTTGCCCTAACTGTAAAGTAGATTCGCCGGTAAACGTGCAGCGGGTAATGGAATTAGGGGTTGATCCTGTGGCTGCAAAACAGATCAAACTCTACAAAGGTGCCGGCTGCGCTTCGTGTTCGAATACCGGTTACTCCGGCCGTTTCGGAATTTATGAGGTAATGCCTTTTACCCAAAATTTGAAAGAGGCTGTATTAGCGGGGGCTAACTCGCTGGAGTTGAAGAAAAAGGCCATGGAAGAAGGAATGCGTTCGCTGCGAATGGCTGCAATTTCTAAAGCAGCTGAAGGCATGACTACACTGGAAGAAGCGCTATCGAATACCGCAGCAGATTTTTAAGGGAGACCGAAAATGTCGCAAGTTACTCTACAGCAACTCCTGAAGGCAATGGTTGAACAGGATGCCTCCGATCTTCACGTTACGGTGGGCTCTCCGCCGCAGTTGAGAATCGGTGGCATCATGTCGAAAGTGAAAACCGATGTACTCGGATCAACCGAGACAAAAAATCTTTGTTATGGAGTATTAACCGACGCCCAAAAGGCCGAATTCGAAGAAAAGATG